>JBMFPP010000018.1:0-14979 GCA_049969055.1 Armatimonadota bacterium
GCCGTACCTTGTTACTGCCTCCGATGCATACTCTGAGCAACTCGGGTAAAAGCGGCAAACAGGAGGCGAGTTAACGGTGACTGATTGATAGACGCGTATCAACCAGATGAGGGTGCGGCTGATGGGCGACCGTTGCATAGCAGTTTGGCTTCCGACAGCAGTGAATGAAGTCCTTCCAAAATTTCCTCGAATTTAGCCTCTCGAATTCCTTCTTTGGCAACCAAAATTAGGTCGTGTCCGGGTTTAATATTGTTAATGTAGCGTCGGGCCGCCTCTCGAAGTATGCGCTTTATCCGATTGCGGGTTACTGCGCGCCCAAACTTTTTCGAAACGGATACTCCAACGCGAACCCCGTTTTGGCGGCCCTTCAGCACTTTAATGAACAGGATTGAATTTCCAAAACCCTTCCCACGCCGAAACACCTGTCCGAACTCTTCCGGCTTGGTCAGGCGTTTCTCCCGCGGTAGCATCTTTTAGACGGTTAGCTTGTGGCGACCTTTAAGCCGGCGGGCCTTCAAAACCCTGCGGCCTCCTGGCGTTCGCATCCTTCTTCTAAAGCCGTGAACCTTGTGTCGCCACCTCACTTTTGGTTGGTATGTACGCTTCATGCAGGCTACTACCTCCTGTAACGCGCCTAATTATACCACAACCTATTAACCCGTACAAGAACAGCAGGGATTTGCGGGCGAGCGTGGTATGTTATGTATGGAACAGACGGCGGTTGGAAGGGCGAGTTTAAACATTGGCCGCGGTGGTTGACACGAATTCCAAGGAGCAGGCTGCTTGACTAAAGCTGGGGATCATGATATTGTGGGATTGTTAACAATATGTAAGTGTGGCCCCCATAGGCAACAGGGTTGAGTTGCCAGCAACGTAATTACTTTTTTGCCCTCTGGCGAGTTGGCTTAACGAAGGAGGCAAATCTCTTATGCAGTTTGGTTTCGCAAGAGCACGGAGGGTCTTGCTGTTTGTCGGGGTTGCCGTAATTTTGGCGATTTCGGCGGCGCCGGCGGTTTTTGCCGCGCCCCTGAAAGGCGATGTGAACGGCAATTCCGCCGTTGACCTTGGTGATGTTATTCTGTGCCTGCGCTTTGCCGTCGGTCTCGCAACTCCCACACCGGATCAGAAGGTTTCCGCCGATGTTGCTCCTGTTATTGGGTGGGGCATGCCTGTTGGCGACCGACGGGTGACTATTGCCGATGCCCTGCGGATTGTGCAGGCTGTGGTCGGCCTGGTTCCGGTTAGCGAGCTGAGCGAGGTCCCCACAAACGCCAGGTTTGTGGGCGCAGATGTATGCCGAGCTTGCCATAGCACAACGCACGAGCAGTGGCAAACTACCCGCCACAAAGATGCGTTTAAGAATCTGAAGGAGTACGAAGGCGGCAAGAATGCAACAAATCCCGTGTGTTTGGCCTGCCACACGGTTGGTTTTGGCCAGCCGGGCGGGTTTGTTGACGAGCAAACCACTCCGGGCATGGCCGGCGTTCAGTGCGAAAGCTGCCACGGACCTGGAAGCCTGCATGTTCAGGGCGGCGGCGACAAGACGAAGATACTGGCTTACCCGAAGGTGCTGGCGGCGCAGGTGTGCGGACGGTGCCACACCGGTTCTCATCAGACGCAGTACGAGGAGTGGCTGCAAAGCAAGCACGTGGATATTGAGCCCCATGTGGCCGGTTACTTTGCACAGGGCAGGTATGCGGATAGATGCGGAATTTGCCACGCGGGGGATGCCAAGGTTTCCAACGATTACCTCGGCCGCGGCTTCCCAGATGCAAAAACGCTTCAGTTTGCCGTTCCGTGCGCTACATGCCACGATCCGCATATGGCAACCGGGAATGACACTACCCCCAAAGCCGGGCACGACAGACAGCTACGCCATCCAACGTCCAGCCAGGATGAGGCGAAACCCAACCTGTGCGGGCAGTGCCATACCCGCCGTTCAGAGGACGTGTGGAGCAAAACGTCCAGGCCGCCTCACCACAGCGGACAGTTCACCTTCCTGATTGGAACCGGGGGCTTCCTTCCCACTGCCGATCAGCCGAAGACTGCGCATGCCTTTGCGCCTGGTCAGTGTGTGAAATGCCATATGTACATGAAGGACTTCGAGTCCGAGGAAAACCCCGCGATTAAAGGGCACACTTTTGAAGTTGATCTGAGGGCCTGCGCTCCATGCCATACTCCCGAGGTTGCCAGGACGCTGAAGGAGAATACCCAGAAGGACATAATGAGCCAGCTCGAGACTTTGAAGTCGCGGTTGGATAAGTGGGGCAATTGGGAGTTTATCTCGAACGGCGGTCCCAACGATCCAAGCAACACGCAGGATCCTCAGCATATGATTCCAGAAGAGGTTAAGAAAGCGCGCTGGAACTACTACTGGGTGCTGAACGACGGAAGCGAAGGCGTTCACAATGCCAAATATGCGCGCGAGCTGATCAAAACCGCCAACGCCCTTTTGGACAGCATAGGCGCACCTAAGTAAAGTTACTACCGCATTCCGTATGGGATGCGGCTGTAATGCAGCCGGACCGACGCCGGTGGAACCATCTTGGCGTCGGTTCGGCCTTTTTGTTTAGATCGGGCGAGACGCGGGCAGGTATTTGGGGAGAAGGCTTGCGAATAAGAGCAAGCGAGCGAAAGGTTTTCTGTTTCTCAGGGTACTCATCGGTGCCTTCGGCGAAACCTCGAAAACGCCCTGTGGAATATTTGTTTAGCTTGACGGTGCAGTGGCAGGTTGCTATAATGCCGCCGATGGAACAAGATGTTCGACACTGCAGTGAGTGCGGCAAAGAAATAGGCACTGACGCACGTTTCTGTCCATCCTGCGGGGCTCCGGTGTCGCCGGTGGGGGAGGGCAAGAATCGGCGCCTTTTGGCGGTGGCCGCGCTGGGCGTGCTGATTGGTGTGGTTGCGGGTTTGCTGATTTTCAAGCTGAGCGGTCCGCCTGTGACGGGGTCCCGCAATTCCGCGCCGTCTGGGCCGGAGATAGTGAAAGCGCCGCCTTCTAACAGTACCGGTCCTCCCATTGTAACTTTGCCCCCGGGCAACCGTCCTCCGGCCCCTCCGCCGGATCCGAACCGCGCTTTGGTGGAGGCGTATCTTCAGCAGGTTAAGCTCATAGAGCAAGAACGCAAGAAGGTGGTAAACAACCTTCTTCCCGCCATGATGGTTATTGCTTCTGCGAGGATGGGGCAGGGGCTTTTGGATCTTTACCGAGAGCTGTTTCCCGAGGAGTTTGAGGGCAAGCCGGCTCCGCCCAGCTTGCCTCAGCAGAGCTGGAATACGATAACTGGTTACATGAGCCAGCTTCAGGGGCTTGCTGTGCGTTTGCGCTCGATAAAGCCGCCTGGTCCGGCTAAGCAGTTTCACGCCACGTACACATGGGCTTTTGGGGAATATATAGCGGCGATGTTTGTGGTGCGCCAGAATTTGGAAAAGGGAATGGAGGGGGATCCCCAGCAGGCCCTGCAGGCTCTGCAGGCCAGCAAAGATGAGCTGAGCGAGAGAACCCGGGGAGCACTGCAGAAAGCAGATAGCGAGCTTGCGGCTTTGTGCGCGAAGTATCAGCTTCCCAGGGATTTTGCAATAAGCGACAGCGGTGAGGTGCCGATAACGGGCGGCGCACCAACGGGAACATCTGGAGGGTACTGATAGTCATAATAACTAGGCCGGGGACTGAAACCGCCGCGTGTGCAGAGCTTTGGGCAGGTTTTCAACCTTTGAACGACAAACACGGGGATATGTATGCTTCAGATTTCGGTGCTAACTCCTTTCCGAAGGTTTATTAAAGGCAGATTTGGAGGAGTTGGCGTGAGGAATATAGAAACTATACCCGTGTTTGGAACCCAAAACGAGATGGGTACCTGCGCTGTGCAGGGGTGGTTTGCGGGTCTTGCTCACCCGTGGTATAATGTCGTCCAGGAAACCCCGGTATTGAGGTAAGACCCATTGCACTTGTAATCCAGGAGTAGCGTATGGCTGTTACCAGGAAAGATATCGGCGATATCATGGTTGAGAAGGGCTACATCTCCGCCGCAGAGCTGGAGGAGGCCCGTAAGGCGCAGAAAGGGTCCATGGGCGCCGATCTCGGCAGAGTTTTGGTGGAGCTTGGATATGCCACGGAGCGGGATGTTACCGAAGCCAAAGCCATCCAAATGGGTTTGGAGTTTGTGGACCTAACAAACGTGCGCCCAGATCCGAGCGCCCTCAATGTGGTGCCACAGTCTATTTGTCAGCGGCATAATATTATTCCTATTCGAAAGAGCGGCAATGTTATAACAATCGCTGTGGCAGATCCGGGAAATGTTTTGGCGGCGGACGATGTAAGGCTGGCTACGGGATGCAGAGTGGAGATTGCTCTGGCAGTCCCGTCGGCTATTGAGGATGCTATAGCTAGATATTACAGAGGGGATAACAGCGGCCCTGCTCCGGTTACCTCGAGCGAGGGCGGCGTCAGCAGTGATGCGGCGCTTGCCAGCATGGTTAGCTCCGATGTGGAGACGTATAAGTCGCGGGAGCAGATTACAGAAGAGCCGTCTGTAAGCGATGAGGATCTGGTTGATCAGGCTCCTATTATCCGAGTTGCAAACGCAATCATCCAGCAGGCCATAAAAGACAAAGCAAGTGATATCCATGTTGAGCCTGATAGGAAGCACGTGAGGGTGCGGTACCGCTTGGACGGCGTGCTCCATCAGGTGATGACGCTTCCCAAGTACATTCATCCGCCGCTTATCTCCCGCTATAAGATCATGTCCGATATGAACATCGCCGAGCGGCGCGTTCCGCAGGACGGACGCATCCCGGTGGTGTTCGAGGGGAAAGAGTACGACCTGCGCGTTAGCTGTCTTCCCACCTTGCACGGTGAGAAGATAGTTATGCGCATTTTGGATAAGAGTAGTATTCTCATCGGCCTCAACAAACTTGGATTTACCCCCGAAACGCAGGCTCAGCTTGAAGCTCTCATCACCCAGCCGAACGGCATGATCCTCTCCACCGGTCCTACAGGTTCCGGTAAAACCACCACCCAGTACTCGGTTCTTCACAAGATAAACACGGTTGAGGTTAACATCCTAACGGTTGAGGACCCAGTGGAATATCAGCTTCCTGGTATCAGCCAAGTGCATGTAAACCCGAAAGCCGGCCTTACTTTCGCGCGCGCCCTCCGAGCTTTCTTGCGCCAGGACCCGGATATCATCATGGTTGGTGAGATCCGCGACCTTGAAACCGCAGAAATTGCTATCGAGGCGGCGCTTACGGGCCACTTGGTTCTCTCCACGCTCCACACCAACGATGCTCCGGGCGCTGTGACGCGCTTGGTGGATATGGGTGTGGAGCCGTTCCTTATTGCGGCTACTGTTATAGGAGTTTTGGCGCAGAGGTTGGCGCGGCGCATCTGCACCAACTGCCGTTATTCCTATGAAGTGCCGGCCAAGGAGCTTCGCCGCTTCGGTTTCAAGCCGGAGCACGACGACCAAATGGTTACCCTTTGGGCCGGCAGAGGGTGCGAGGTCTGCAGGCACACTGGTTACAAGGGCCGCATCGGCATCTTCGAACTTATGGTGATGAACGACGAGATTGCCGAGCTTGTGGTACGGCGCGCGCCCAATGCCGATATTCGCGAGGCCGCTAGGGCCAACGGCATGAAGCTTCTGCGAGAAGACGGACTCATTAAGGTGCTTGAGGGGCTGACCACCCCGGAGGAAGTGAGAAGGGTGGTCTTCACGGCAGGCCAGCACACATAGGAATGCGATGCCCGCAGTTCAAGAAGTTTTGACGTTCAATTAGCCATTGTTGGTTTGTCAAAACTTCTTGTTTGGCTGGAGCTTGGGCGGCGCCGAAAGCTGGTTGCTTGCCCGGCCCTCCTGTGCGGTTTGGTTTCCCGTCAAGAAGTTTTGGCACTTAATTAGTCCTTGTCGAAAACTTCTTGTAAGGAGTTTTCGACGTTCAATTGGTTCTTGTTGGTTTTTGTTTCCGGTAAACTGCTTTCGAAGTTTCGAAGTAAGATGCGCTCAACGGTCCTTAACGCAGGTTGGGCCGGTGGGCGCCGTTTAGACGCGAGGATATGGATTTGCGAGAAGCTTCTGCGGTAACCCTTAAAAGACCGGCACAACCGGCGCGGCCTTTGGATGATATCACATTGGATGATTTGCTCCGTGAAGTTGTGCAGAGAGGAGCCTCGGACCTGCACATCACGGTTGGAGTGCCGCCGGTGTTTCGCATCGACGGCCAGCTTAGACCCGGCAACTATGAATGTATCGATGCTCTGGACAGCCAGCGCTTGCTTTACGACATAATGACCGACGAGCAGATTCAGAAGTTCGAGGCCAACTACGAGCTGGATTTCTCGTACTCTTTAGGTAAGCTGGCGCGCTTTAGGGTGAATGTTTACAAGGACCGCGGTACGGTAGCCGCCGCATTTCGCCTTATTCCCGCCAAGATTCCCACAATACGCGAGTTGGGGCTGCCGCTTATTCTTGAAGAGCTTACGCGGCGCCCACGCGGGCTGATTCTGGTTACCGGACCAACTGGCAGCGGCAAATCCACCACCCAAGCCGCTATGATCAACCAGATTAACCAAGAGAGAAGCGCTCACATTATAACCATAGAGGACCCAATAGAGTATCTGCATTCTCACAACAAGAGCATAATAAACCAGCGCGAGCTAAACCAAGATACTAAGAGCTTTGCCGCGGCGCTTCGTTCTGCCCTGCGGGAAGACCCGGATGTTCTGCTGGTTGGCGAGATGAGAGATTACGAAACCATCGGAACCGCGATCACCTGCGCAGAGACGGGACATCTGGTGATAGCCACTCTTCACACGAACAACAGCGCACAAACGGTGGACCGTATAGTGGATGTGTTTCCTCCGGAGCAACAGCATCAGGTGCGTGTACAGCTTTCCAACACCATAGAGGCAGTTTTGTGCCAACAGCTTTTGCCCAGGGCAGACGGTCCGGGGCGGGTATGCGCTATGGAGGTTATGATCGCCACCCCGGCAATTCGCAATCTTATCCGCGAGTCTAAGGCGCATCAGATTACCTCGGTGATACAAACAAGTGCCCATGTCGGCATGCAAACCATGGATATGGCCCTTCGAGATTTGTACCAGCGCGGATTGATAACTTATGAGGATGCAGTATCTCGGGCTATGAATCCCGAGGAGTTTAAGAAGATGGTGAGCAATATGATTGTGGAAAGCACGTCTGGTCAGTCTGCGCGCAGTAATTCCGAGAGGTAAAGGAGAAAAGCGATGCCGACTTTTGCCTACACAGCAAGAGATTCCAGCGGTACTGTGCACAACGGCAGTCTGGAAGCCGATTCCGAGGCCACCGTCGCCCGTGTTCTGCGCGATAGGGGCATGGTGGTTTCCAACATCAGGCGGGTTCGCGGAGGCGCCGTTGGTCAGCAGGGGGCCAAGAAGGGGTTCCAGTTCAGCTTCGGCCGAATTAAGCTGTCGGATCTTTCGGTGTTCTGCCGGCAGTTCTCCACGATGATCGATGCGGGTGTGTCTTTGGTGCGGTGTCTGGCGGTGTTGGGCGAGCAGACGCCGAACGCCAAGCTTAAGCGCATCATACAGGATATCCAAAAGGAGGTCGAGGCTGGATCAACCCTGTCCCGGGCCATGCAGAAGTACCCGAAGGTTTTCAACAACTTGTTCATCGGATTGATTAGAGCGGGTGAGGTTGGCGGTGTTTTGGAGGAAAGCCTTCAGAGGCTGGCTTCGTTCTTGGAGAAGGACCTGGAACTTCGCCGGAAGGTTAAATCCGCCATGACCTACCCGATCATCGTTTTGTGCGTGGCCGTTGGTATCGTGCTGGCGTTGGTCACCTTCATCCTTCCCAAGTTCCTGACGATGTTCGTTGAGCTCGGTATGAAAGAAAGCGACATGCCGGTGATGACGCAGATGCTCCAGAGCTTTTCGCAGTTCCTCACGCACGGGTGGCCGCTGAGGCAGGTGTATATCGGGATCGGCGTGGTGGTGTTCGTAATACTGTGGAAGGCGTTCACGCGCACAAAGTTCGGCCGGCGCATATACGATTACATTAAACTGAAGGCGCCGGTTTTCGGAAAGCTCAACCACAAGATCTGCCTGGCTCGGTTTTCACGCACGTTGGGAACCCTGCTTGTGTCCGGCGTGCCGATCCTTTCGGCCATGGAAACCGTTGCCGGTACTGTGGATAACGATATCATCGGCGACGCAATAATGGAGGCCCGGGCGCGCATCCGCGAGGGAGACCGAATCGGCGACCCGCTCCAGAGGTCCAAGATGTTCCCTCCAATGGTGGTTCAGATGATCACCATCGGTGAGGAGTCCGGTTCCTTGGACCAAATGCTGGAGAAGATCGCGGAGTTTTACGAGCAGGAGGTGGATGCCGCCTTGGCAAGCTTAACGTCCGCCATTGAGCCGGTTATGATAGTATTCCTCGGTGGAGCGGTTGGTTTTATCGTGGTGTCGATGTTTATGCCGCTGGTTGCCATTATCGGCAACCTGAGCGGAGAAGGCGGCGGTGGCGGCGGCGGAGGAGGAGGCGGTTAACCCCGCAGGGTTCAGCGTGGGAACCTCTCTGCTGGCGTTTGTGTATGGAGCGGTGGTTGGAAGCTTCCTGAACGTGTGCATTCACAGGATGCCGCGTCGGGAGTCGATCATTAATCCGCCGTCTCACTGCCCCAGCTGTGGCACGCGGCTGAGGGTTCGCGATCTGGTTCCAATTCTGAGCTTCCTGGTACAGCGCGGAAGGTGTCGGTACTGCGGAAGCCTTATTTCGTGGCGGTACACGGTTGTTGAGTTGGCAACCGGCGGTTACTTTGCCGCCGCAACGGCTGTATTAGGCGTGAATTTAGACGCGTTTTTGGTTCTTGCGTTTGCAGCTGCTTTAATAGCAGCATTTTTCATAGATTTAGAGCACTATATAATACCCGACGAACTGAACTTGGTTGGCGTTGGGATTGGAGTTGCTAGGGATTTTTTGAAGTTGGCCACAGCCTCTTCAAAGTGGGGTTTGGCGGCCGTACCTGTGCCGTGGTTGGGAACGGTGCATGCTCCTAGGTCGCTGGTTAACGCGGTAGGTGCGGCTTTGGTGCTGTACCTGATTGCCGTTGTTGGAAGTTGGGTCTTCCGCAGAGAAGCCATGGGTATGGGGGATGTTAAGCTTGCGGCGGCTATAGGAGCAAACCTAACGGCAGGTGCAGCGGTTGTGGCTTTCTTTATAGCGGTGGCAACGGGTGCACTGGTTGGATTGGTGCTGATAGCGGCTCGGGTGCGACGCAGGCGGGATCTGCTGCCGTTCGGGCCGTTCTTGGTGTTAGGAACGCTGGCGGCGGTATTGTACGGCGACCGCTTGTTTGCATCTTATTTGGCCGCAACGGGGCTTGGCTGAAGCGTCATTCCAGCCGGCGTTGGGGCTGCTTGTGAAGCGTGCCGATTTCACTGCGCGGGAGCGGGAACATTGAAAGGTATGGTGACCGTCTTAAGAAATGAAGAAATGTTGGTTAACTACTGCGCCCGTTCCGCCGGGCGGGAGGGAATAGGCATCATGTTTGGAGGTGTAATCTGATGCACAGGCTGACGAGGGCGATTATTGCAAAAAACGGCTCCTGCGCGCGGAGCGGGTTCAGCCTTGTTGAGCTGCTCACCGTGATAGCAATCATCGCCATATTGGCGGCGGTGATATTTCCGGTGATGGGAAGTGTGCGGGAGAAGGCGCGGCAAAGCAACTGCATGTCTAACCTGCACAATATCTGGCTTGCCCTGAGGATGTATAAGCAGGACGAGCGTCAGATGCCTGCGTCGATAGGTCCCTACAGGGCAAAGGGCTCTTCGGCAGAGATAAGTCCTTTGTTTCCGGAATATCTGAAGAATAAGAGCGCATTGCACTGTCCCAACAACGACGAGGGCGATGCCAACACCTACGAGCCGCTGGCGCGTGTTCAGCGATGGGTGGCTTCACCCAGCGATATAGCGGCACAGGGCGTTACCAACGACCCGGTGCTGGTGGGCGCCGCTTTTTCACAGGCCAATTCTTACGATGGATATTTAACCCCCAACGGTTACGAGCTGAGGTACAGCCGCTACCGCACGCTGAACCCAAGCGATCCGGATTACTCTCGACAGCTTGCGCTTCGCAATCCACCGGACGACACGGTAATAACCTGGTGCAGTTACCACCGCAGACGCTCGCCGTCCGGACCAGCAGGCGATGACCTTGTTCTTTTCATGAGCGGAGAAGTGGAGAGGCATCCTGCCGCCGAGATGGAAAACCTTGGTTGGCGGGTTAAGCCGCGCGGCTGACCGCTTGAGGGAACAACTGCAGTCGAACAGCGGTCATACAGGTGAGCGGAACTGATTTCTCGCGGTGATGTGGAGTGAGAGCGTCCGCTTGCGCCAGAAGAGGTGCTTCTGAGATTGGGGCGGTTCAGGTGAGATTTGGCAGACGTAAGGGCACATCTGGCACCTCGTTGGTTGAGGTGCTGGTGACAATGGTGATATTGGTGCTGGGTATCTTAACGGTTATTCGCATCTATCCGTTGGGGTTCAACGCTCTTCGGCATTCCGAAAATATTACGATCGCCCAGCGCCTTGCCCAAGCCGAGCTGGACCGCTGGAAAAGCAACCCCGCGGGCTTGCCCGACCTTATTGCCGCTGTTGACCCAAAAGGCATACCAGTTGGTTCTGTGTTGGACCCAACTGTCGGTCCGGATGATTGGTCGATACGGCCGGACGTAGTTCCGGAAGAAGCGGTTTATTGGTCGGATGTTAACAAAACGCGCAAGATCATCGGCGAAGCGGCTCGAATTCCACCCCCGGTGCCCACGGTCTTTGGCGATGCATCCGTTTATACACTGGCGTTTGGACCTATAGATTGGCCAACAGACAGAATACCCTCGGAGCAGGATGCAGACATATATATTCAGGTGTACGGATCTCCAATGCGCGGTGTGGATATTCGGAGTATGGCGCCTGAAGAGCAGAAAGAGCTCTTGGCCAATCTTGGTCCGCGCCGGTATGCAATCGACTACGAGCGCGCGGTGATAGCAGTTGCCTCTGCGCCGTATCCGCGCCAGCTTCGGGCCGACTACAGCTACCGCACGCGAAGCGGCGAGCTTAAAACAGTGGTCGGCGACGTGCTGAACGTTCCGGCGGGCACCGCGCGTCCTTACGTGGAGATTACGCTTGGGGTGGTTAACAGGCGCAGTCCGCGGTACGATCCTGGGGTGCTGTTGGGCAAGGGCGGTGGTATAGAGCCCGGAACCGATTTGGTATATCCCAAGCTTCAGTATGTGCCGTTTGATCAGCCTTTCAGCCTGGCGAACGAGCTTCAGTACAAGGTGGTGGGCAATTATCCTGCGGCGGGGCAGTTCGGCGCAACCATTGCATTTCATCCCAGAGCTCAGGAAAGGTTGGCCGGCGGCTCTCCCGGCGCGGCTAGGACGGCTACCGCATATATAGATTACCAGGTGCTGAACTGGCACGTCCTGCGCGAGGATAAAGGGGTGCCGAACTCTCCTCCGTACGATATAAAGCTGGCTCTTCCGTTCATCAAAGAAGCGGGCGTTACCTCGGAAGAGGGTTTGCCTGGACAAGGCCCTGTGCCTCTGCGAACTTACAGGGGTGTGGTTCCATCACTGCCGGGAGTATCTGTTGTGGCAGTTGATATGGAGGACGGGAGCCTTTTGGTAAATCGGCTTGGGAGGACCGATTACTTCACTGTGGACTACCGCAACGGAATTGTGCGCCTGCCGGAAACGGCCCTGTTCTTAACCCCGAAGGGTGATTTTGTGAGGAAATCCGTTGCGGGCAGGGCACTGCGGTTTTACTATCAGGCCGATGGTGATTGGGCCGTTGCGGTGCAAAAAGCGGCTTCTACTTATTCTGTGGTTGCCGGTCCTGTTCGCGTGCTGACCTATGGAACGTGCATGCCTCTGCGCCCTGTGCTTTTGACCGAGGGAGGGAGGCAGAGGTATTACCTAAGGGTGCTTTTCCCTATTGCGGATCAGAGCAAGTCGGTTTTGCTTAGCTATTCGTATTGGGATCGCGATGGGCTGAAGCGTACAGTTTACGGCGTCGGCGCGCAGATAACGGACCGGTATGTGCCGGGGATTTCGAGCGATCCGTACGGCGAGCTGAGCGGTTCGTCGCTTCTGCATCCGTATGTACAGATACCACTGCCGGATGATATCAATCCGCAGAGGGGAATTCAGGTTTTCGATGTGCGCGGTACTTCGCTGAGAGCAGTTACCATCTGGCGCGAAGGCAACAGATGGAAGTACCAAGACGTGAGCACCTTCCTGACGAGGCAGGGGACATGATGGACTTAAAGATAAGGCAAAGGTTCCAAGAAGCGCTTCGGGAGGGGGCCTCTGCACCGCGTGCAGGCTTCACTTTGGTGGAGCTTTTGGTGGTGATGGCGGTTTCTGTTGTGCTTTTCGGGCTGTTGTTTGTACCCATGCTTTCAAGCTACAACTTTGTCAAGCGCGGACAGCTCACCACCACAGCTCAGGAAAGTGCTCGGTTGGTTATGAACCAGCTTCAGCGCGAACTTGCCGATGCATTGGCCGTGTGCGTGGCGCCGGGGGACTTCTCGCCGGTGCGGTACCGGGATGCAAGGGGTAGTCACCCTGTGCGCTATGATGGGTATATCAACGCGCGCGACGAAAACGGCAGAACTTACAGGCTTTACGGTGCCATGGTTGATTTCGTGCCGGCAGACGATACTTTGGGACTGCACGGCGGCCGCTTGGTTTATCCCCTCAGCCCTCAGGTGAAGCCGGTGAAAACCCCTGAGGCCCTTGAGATGCATCCGGTGGTGGTTAGGTACTTCCTGGGTTTGGTGCGGCCTTACAAAGAGGACGCGCGCGGTAGGGCTGTGGCGGCCAACTGGATTAATCCTTACGAGCGGCCGATGCTGGTTACTTCGGAGCCGGATAATACGTACATCTTGTACCGTTGCGAGTTCGATCCATACGACCCGGCGTTCTCCAATTGGGCCATGCCTGATCCTGCCAATCCGAAGTCGGATGTATATGTAATCAACCCCAACTTTTTCTACGATGTAAGGATTGTTGAGGATTACGCGGGGAACAAGTGGCCCTTTGCAAAGCACTGGCGCAGAGCCAGTACGGCAATGGTTCCGCTGAGGGATATTGATCTGGTTAGGTTTGTTCAAACGGCCGCTGGTGCCGAGGATATTAAGCCGCAGGTAACGGCTATTCCGACGGTTACTTTCAGCCCATCGCGAATAGTGAACGATACTGCGGCGCCAACGGAGCCCAGACAGCCGGGGAGTGTGCCAACGACGTATGTCACCGATCACGGCAACTGGTCTGGTTTGCAGAACGATGGCACCCTCGATGCGGCTCAGATTACTTTGTCCGGTCCTATTACGTCGCCCAGAATAGTGGTTTACGAGCGCAGTGGTGACCAGGGATTGGTGAGCGTGTTTGATACAGGGGAGACGAACCGAGGGGCTTTGGATTACCCAGGCCGCAGGAGGACATTGGCCTGGGATTCGCACAGCGGCACCGTTATCTTCGCTAGGCGGGCACAGCCGTATATCTTTGCAGTGACTTCCAACCACAACGGGTGGCGCTTCCGTCCAACCGACAGCATTCCGTCTCTACTGCTTCGAGATGTGGCCCGAATAGTGGTGGGCAGTGAATCGGTACGTATACGGGATCCAGACACCGGCTCGGTCATCCTTCTGCGCAGGGCAGAGAACGGGGAGCTTGTGGATACCGCAGAGAAGCCTGTTGGGTGGAACGAAGCGGCTAAGGGACCGTATCCTTCTGCTCTGCCGCCTCCCGGATCTTACGTTTTGAACGATGATGGCACGATGCTGATAGGGTATCCATATCCTGGGCCGGCCAATCCACTCCAGCCGATGCCGGTTCCGGACGGGAAGATTGTTGAGGTTGAATATCTATACCAAACCAACAAGCCCGACGATGTGGTGCGTGTGGATTACACTACCAAGAGCCTGCTGAGTATTTCGCTTGGGATTCGCACCTATGATCCTTCGAACGGCAAGCCGATACTGATACAGCTCAGCAGTAGGGTGCGCTTGAGAAATGTGGGGCGCTGAGATGAGACACACTTCGATGCTCTTGAACGCTGGAGAAGCAGGGTTTGTTGGACGTTCGGCAGATCGGCCAACTGCTAGGTGCCGACGTTTGTGCGCTTTCAGACGGCTCGGGAACGGCGGCCAGACGTTGGTGCTGGCAGTGATGGTGATGTTCCTGATGAGCGTACTCGGCGCCCTCTTCATCATGCTTTTGGGGCGAAATGTTACGCGTACGCAAAGGCATACCGGCAGTTTGACTGCGCAGTACTTGGCGGAAGCGGGAATTCGCTATGCGGATAATATGCTCACCAGCAGTCCTGAGGGAGCAGATTGGCGCCCGGAGCCGACTAATTTGACCTATACCCAGGATGATTTCAAAAACCCGAATTTCCAACCGGACCCCGACTTCCGTTGGATTCGCCCGTTTGCCCCCACGGAGCAGGGTGCTGAAGTACCTGGTACCGGAGGGCTTAGGGAGAGAGGTCCAAGCGGCGGATTTACAAGGTTTAACTACGGCAACGGCCGCTTCTTAATACGTGTTAGCTATAACCCATCGAACTGGATCGGTGCACCTCTCAGTTCTGATGTGCCGAACCGGCCTCCGCGGGGGGATGAGTACGGTCCCACCCCCCTGTCCAAGTATATACGTATTGAAAGCATCGGCCGCGAGGGCGTGGTTGATCCGAAAGACCCCACTACTTTCAAGCAAACCAACCTGCGGCACGAGCTTGTGGCTTTCAAGCCGATTGCGGTTACCGATTACGTCTTGTTCGTCACGGATAAGGACCGCACAAACAGCACCACCAGCATCGGGGTGGATCCTTTCCCGCTGACCGATGAGGTGGACGGGGGAAACAAGCGGGTTTACAGCTCTCAGGTCAGCATGGTTAGGGGTCCTGGGCATCTTCACAATTTGGCATCGTAC
>JBMFPP010000019.1:0-14216 GCA_049969055.1 Armatimonadota bacterium
CTGCACCGGCCCGTTCTGGAGCGTTACAAGCGTAATTCTGCAACAGCGCACGTACGACTTCGCGCCCGGTTAGCAGGAGGAACCGTGCGCTTAGATGCGTAAAATAAAGCTGTAAAATTTTCGCATCTAGGCGCATGGATAATACATGCAGACCGTAAAAAAGAAGCTTATAGAGCTGGCTGTTGCTCCAACGGAACACATCATCCTTCAAGTGCCAAGGGCGGTTCTTGCGTCTGTTCCTGCAGGTGCTGTGGATTTTGGCACGCTGGTGCTTTTGGTTAAATACGCCGGCTGGAACGCAGTAGCGGCCGCGGTGGTAAGCTACCTTGTGGGCGGAGTGGTTCAGTACACCCTGTGCGCACTGTGGGTTTTCCCGTATGCACCAAAGAACGCTGTTATTGGGTTTACAGCGTTCAGCATTCTTTCGCTGGTCGGTTTGGGGATAACTGGCGCCACTATGTCAGTACTGCACAGCTTTATGGGCATCCACTACGCGGCGGCGAAAATGGTGGCGCTTGTGCTGGCCTTCTGCTGGAACTTCCTAAGCCGCAGGTACCTGATATTCAAATCGCCCTAGATTTTGGTTGCTAGCAGATATTTGCAGGCGCACCTCTGTTTCGCCGCAGTTTTCCGCTTGCCGTGGTCTCGGCTCTCTTCCATTTTGGATAGGAGTTTGCTTATAAGCGCCGAATGAAAGTTTGTACAGCCGGTCTGCCGCCGATGTGCAGGCAGAGGCGTCTTCTTGGGGTTCTTTGTGCAGTTTGGAGAGAGTGAGGTGAGCTTATGGGCGAAGAGATGACGCGCCGTGAATTCCTCCAAAAATCCGGGGCCGCGGCAGCCGCGGTAGGCATCGGCATGGCGGCGGCCCAGGCAACTGCGAACGCCGCCGCACCCAGCGAAAAAATTCTGATCGGTGTCATCGGGTGCGGCGGCATGGGCATGGGCCGCATGCACCAGGCCATGGACAACCCCAGCGTGGAAGTGGTTGCCGTGTGCGATGTGGACGATAACCACTCCGCCAGAGCCGCTCAGGATGTTGAAAGGAAGTACGGACGCCGCCCGAAAGTGTTCCGCGACTTCCGGCGTGTGCTGGAGATGAAAGATGTGGATGCCGTAATCGTGGCTACGCCGGACCACTGGCATGCACTGCCAACCGTTCTGGCATGCCAGGCCGGCAAAGACGTGTTCGTTGAGAAGCCGATCTCGCACAACATTGTGGAAGGACGCACAATGGTGAACGCCGCCCGGAAGTACAACCGCGTTGTGCAGGTCGGCACCCAACAGCGCAGTGAGGGACCTTTTTACAGCGCTGTGCACACCATAAAGTCCGGCAAGCTTGGCAAGATCACCCACGTCCACATCCTGTTCCACGAGAACTCGGCTCCGCACGGCTTGGGCCGTCCGCCGGACAGCAACCCTCCCCCCAACGTGGACTACGACTTGTGGCTCGGGCCGGCGCCGAAGCGTCCGTTCAACCCTCTGCGGTTCCACGGCCAGTGGCGATGGTTCTTCGACTACGGAAGCGGGAAGATAGGCGACTGGGGCATCCATCACGTGGATATAGTCCACTGGGCTATGGACCCAAAAGACGGGGCCGGCATCGCTCCGGTAACCGCCGCTTCAACCGGTGGAAAGTTCGTCTTGGACGATATAAGAGATACACCGGATACCCAGGAAGCCGTGTTCAAATATCCCGCTATCGGGGACCAGCCGCCTTGGGTTCTTACCATATCGGTTCGCTGGTGCAACGGCCGCGGCGTTGATGGCAGGAACTACGGCATCTTCTTCTACGGCACCGAGGGAACCCTTTATGTTGACCGCGGCGGCATGGAGATATGGCCGGAGCACGACCGAAAGATAGAGCCGGAGCCCAACAAAAACTGGAGCCACATGAACAACTGGCTGGAATGCATCAAAACGCGGAAAAAGCCGGTTGCCGACATCGAGTACGGGCACAAAGCCACAGTGGTGCCGCACCTGGCGAACATTTCTCTTAAGGTTGGACGCTCCATTAGGTGGGACCCGGTGAAGGAGCAGTGTATAGGAGACAAGGAGGCAAACCAACTGCTGTTCCGCGAGTACCGCGCACCGTGGAAACTGCCCAAGGTTTAGAAGACTTCTTGAGCCTGCTGATGAATTGACCCTCACCCCCAGCCCCCTCCGCAATCGGACGAGGGGAAGCAAATGCCCCCTTCTCCCACTCTTCGATGGGAGAAGGGGGATTTGGGGATGAAAACAGGTAAACAACAGCTCGACTGATGCCGCCGTACATCCCAAGGGCCGGCGGGCTTTGGGGGACACGGCCTTCGGCACGCTGCAGTTGCACTGTTTCAGCCCCGCGTCACTCGGGAAGCTTTGCTACCCTTTCGCTTACTGTATCCCAATCCAGATTCTGCATAAACGCATCGATGTACGGCGGACGCTTCACGCCGTAATCGATGCCGTAGGCGTGCTCGTAGGTGTCAAGAATCAAAATAGGGACGGCGTTCCATATCCCGTAGGTGTTGTGGCTGTCTGCTATGTAGTTGTGCAAAAGCCCGTCATCAAGGTCGTAGGCCAAAACCACCCAACCGCGGGCCGACATGCCGCTGCCTTTGAAATCGGCCTCCCACTTTTCATAAGAACCGAAGGATTTTTCGATAAGCTCCAGGGTCCTGCCAGTTGGTCGCCCGCCTTTACCTCCGAGGTTATCGAAGTACATCTCATGTAGCTTAATGGCGTTCAGCGCGAAGCTTTCCTCCACCTTCAATTCGCGCAGGTCGCTGTAGGTTTGGTTGCCTTTGGTGGGGTCAACGGCCTCCAGCTTGCTCCTAATCTCGTTGAGCTTTGCTACGTAGCCCTTGTAGAGAATGTTGTAGTGTTCATCTATCTGCCGCTGTGATATTCCGCTCATCTGCAGGCACTGCGGTTTTAGCGGCTTTGCAACGTATTCCTGTGCCATCCTTACGCCTCTCCCTTCCCGTTTTTAAAGCCCGGCCGGCAGGTACGGCAGGAAGCACCGCCACTCGCCTGCCGGCTTTGGCTTCTTCTTACAGTTACCCAATCTTTGCGCCGGCCAAACGGCCCAGACAGCCTCAATGTTGAATTATGGAGCAGACAGCCGCTCTTCAATCATGTTGAAAATTCCCTGCGACAAGGCTTTCTGCAAACGCGCATCCCTCCAAAGCCCGAACCACACGTACAGAACGCCGCCGCGCCTTCCGCTCTTTTCGGGCAGAAGCAGTAAACCTGCGGCGTCTCCGTAATCCCTGCCGGAGCTACCGACAACACGGCAGATGGGAATGTACTCCGCATCGGCAGGAGCCAAACTGCGGCTGAACGCCCTCAGGCGCGGATCTCCCGGCGGGAAAGGAATCCCCTCCGGCATGCCCGGGAACATTTTCCTTCCGACGTCTGCAACAACTGTCAATCGCTCTCCCGCCGGAGGCTGTTCGAAGGATACGGCGAGGGGCATACCGAGCCTGGGCATCAAAGGCTCTGAAACAAGCGCTCCGTCGCGGCGGTGGTAGTACATAGGATAAGGCCCCGAAGCGGAAACCACCAAGAGGCCGCCCTCGGATACATACCGCACCAAAGCATCGGCCGCATCTCCTTCGGACCGAACGGTGCGGATGTACTCCTCACCGTCCGGCAGGAACAATGCTACAGGGAACCTTTTGGGGTTAAAAACATCCGGGGAAACCATCTGCTCCGGAGAGAGCCTGGTTGCCTCATCGGCAATGCCAGATCGGCCGAGCTGAAGCGCCAGCGGACCGCCGCCGAGGCCGGGCGGAAGAACCGCTATCTTTTGAAGCGGCAGAGGCCTCATCCGCCGTTGAAGCGCTTCATCCTGCCGCGTTTCCTCCAGAAGCCTAATCCAATCAGAGTTGGCTTTTGTTAGGTTTCGGCTTACGGAGCGAATTATGGATAGGTGCTTGGGAGACTCGGGAAGCGCCGTGACAGCGAAAACCAACCCCTTGGGGAAGCTGATGGAGTCGGCACGGAAACCCGCAGGGATGCTTACCGAAGCCAAAAGCAGTCTCGCTTTGAAAGGCGGCGGCCAAGCCCTCCAAGCCAAAGCTGTTTGGGCCGTCACCGGCTTCAAGGTGGTACCACGGCCGCGCAGTCCCACCGCACCGACCACCGGCACCGAGCCGTCAGGCGAATAGCCGTAAGCTATGTAAAGTACCGCCGGCCCGGCAACAGGCGGCGAAAGCTCAATCCGCCCCACCCCGGCAAGCGGCCCGCCACGCGATGTGCGGATAAGGTAGGGAACTCCGTAGCGGAAGTGGAGCCCTTCCCATAAACCCGCCCAAGACTCCAAGTCCTCCCAATTTCGGCGGACCGGTAAAACGGGAGTCAGGCGCAAGATGCGGAAAGGATGCACGTCTGGAACAATGGATCCATGCGGTTGCGGTGGGGTTGTTGAACCGGCGGTGGACTGCCTAAGCATCTCAGGTTGTCCAACGAACACGCGGTCTCCACTGCGCAGGCCGCTTATGTAAAGCGACCACCTGGCCTGCGGCGGCCGCCGGAGACCAGCGCCGTCGGCAAGCTGAAGCCACATCCCACCGCGCTTGATTCGCACCGGCGCCGACCGCAGGTCTCCAAACGGGAAGGTAAGGCTGAGGTCGAACGGAGCTGGATGCCTTGTATCCAGAGTGAAAGCCAACGACGGATAAGGCCCATTCGAAAATCGACAGCGGTAGTCCAGCAGTTTTGTAGCCCCCTCGCCGCGGTCGAAAGCCAACGCCGATTTAAGCCCGCACAACACCCTTACCTTCGAACTGCCAACGGGTTCAAGCATCGGCAGGGCTGAAGCGGTGCCGTAAGATGCTCTGGCCCCAACACCGCCGTACACGTTTCCCTCGTAAAGGCCGAATCCCTCGGTCATGGCGTCGTGCTCGTACCTGTCTATAGATGCCCGGAACCGCTCTTTGTACAACTGCGGCCACCTCTCAAGGGTGCCGCGGAGCGCGTGTATGAGGATCGGGTCTCCGGTGTGAACGGCCACCATCGCCAAAGCGTCAAGGTTCCAGTGGACCTCGTTGGCGCAGGCGGCTCCGCACCAATCGCGGCCGGAGTTGGGCTCCCAAAGGAAGGAGCTGTCGAGGCCGTCGGCGCGGTTGCTGTCGGACATCCACATGGTGAGGTAGCGGTAGGTAACGGCGCGGGCCAACTGCAGAGCCTGAGCCGCATTTTCCGCGTACCTCGGATGGTTCCGGAAGGTGAAATAGTAGTCCAAGCAGAACGAGGCCGAAAGCGTACCCCCTATGGCAAACGGCGATGACGGAACATCGGCAAACTCGTTGCGCGTGAAGGTGAAGTGCTTGGTCCAAATCAACACACCGTTAACCAGCTCCAAAAGGCGTTCGGGCGTGAGACCCAAACCGTTCAGCATGGAAGCGATGTGAGGAGCGTTCCGATGGCGGTAAAGGTCAACAAGCACGCGGCCTATGTACCATGCATCGGTGTTGTGGAGGGTTGTTACCGGCTTTCCACCGAAGGCACTGTTCCAACTGCCCTCCAAAGGCTTCTCCCAAAAGCAGGCATACCCCTCTGGGAAGCGGACTCTCTTTGTTTTGCCAAGCACATAGCGCAGATCTGAAGCAAGCCGCGCCAAAGCGGCTGGATTCTGCTGGGCGGCGAGGGCGTCGATCACGCTCTCTTTATGCCTGTACCAGCCTGCAACGGTTTTGGTTCCTTCCAGCACGAAAGGATCTCCTCGGCCGGCGGTTGCAACCAACTCTGGGCCGGGAGGTCCCTCGAAATCGCGGAGGCGGGCGCCGCCCGGAATCCAAGACAGATCGTTGCTTGCCGGAGCAGTCGGAAGCAAACGGCGGTATCTTTGCCAGATGTAGCTCCACACCATCTGGTTTGGATCCTTATCGGCCGGCATACTGGTACTGAAGAGCAGTGTACAGCTTGACGCGATTTGCGAGCCCACCTTCGGGAAGACCAAGTTTTGGTACCCTACTCCGCCGTACGGATACACAAGTGTCACAAACTGGCCATCCCTCCCCTGCTTCCAGCAGTAGCCGGTGGCGATGTCTTTCTCGCTGTTGTCGAGCAGACGTGTGGACTGGAACTCAAACCCCGCGTAAAGGCGCTTTTTGGGCGCCCACAACCCGATCACGGGAACCGGTTGCGCTCCGAGGGGAGGGGTGTAGCTCCAGTTTCTAGAGTACTTGGCGGCAATCTCCGGAGAGCCAGCATGCGGGTCGACGAGGAGGGGGAATGGATCCGAAAGCGGGGTGGCGTTGAGCCAACCGCGCTGATGCCAAACTTCGGCTTGGGGCATGCTGAGCGTGAGGAAGTGAAACGGGCATTTTCCCACTGATGACTGCCAGGCTTTTTCATTGAACCCGCGGATAGTGAGGCGGAACCGAATCCTTGGGAAGGTTTCAGTGCGGGGAAGCGAGACGCGGATGAAATCCGCGGGATCCAACCGCAGGCCGCAGGCCGGATGGGGTGTTAACTTTTCGAAAGCAAGCGTGCCTCTTCGGCCAACCGAAAGCGCTTTCGCCGTGATGAGCGGCTGTCCACCGGGGCCGGACCTGCTGGAAAAGCGCACCGGAGCAACAACTTTTCCGCGGTAGAGCAGATCGAAGCCTGTGTAGCGGCCGGGAGAACCGACAGGCCGAATCTGCACCTGGGCATCGGCGCGAACGCACAATGCGAAGGCTACAACCAAACAAACCACAGCGGTTCTCATCAATATCCTCCTAGAAAACCGTGAACGTTTAGGCCGTGTAAGAAAGCATATCTTTTGTAACCTCGTAAAGCGGCGGCTCTCCGTTGAAAAAGCGGCGCACCTCCTCAACAGCGCGGCGGCCCAAACGCGTGCAGTCGGTTACCGGCCCGGCAATGTGCGGGGTGAGCACAACGTTGTCCATCCTGCGCAGAGGGCTGTCCTGAGCAGGCGGCTCTGGGTCGGTAACATCGAGGCAGGCGAAGATGCGGCCGCGCTTCAGCTCTTCGATGAGTGCGCTTTCGTCGATAAGCCAGCCGCGGGCAGTGTTTATGAGTACTGCGCCGTCTTTCATAAGGGATAGGTTGCGCGCGTTGATCATATGGTGCGTCTGCTCGGTGATCGGGGCATGCAGTGAAACGATATCAGAGCGGGACATCAACTCGTCAAGCTCAACCTTTTCAACCCCGAGCGATTCCGCCTTCTCTTCCGAGCAGAAGGGATCGTAAAGCAGGATATGCACCTCGAACATTTTCAGCAGTTCAATAACGCGGCGGCCGACGTGGCTGGCGCCGACAATTCCGATGGTCTTTCCCTTCATTTCCAACGGCGGGCCGAAGGGAGCTCCGGAAAGCCACCCGCCTTGGTGGGTGTAAGCATTGTACTGCCATATCTTTTTGATCGAGATAATCATCAGGCCGAGAGTTGTTTCAGCCACATCGATGGCGATAACCGGCGCACAGCTGGTTATGCGAATACCGCGCTCCCAGAAAGCGTCGGTAACGATGGGCTTAATGGAGCCGGCCGAATAGGCAACCAGGCCGAGCTCCGGCGCGCGGTCCAGAACCTTGGCTGTCAGCTTTCCGCCGCCCCAGCCGGAGATCACAGCCCTGGAGCCGGCTATCAGATCTGCCAGCTCATCTTCCGTAAGGGTGCGGTCGTGGGGATTGCGCACAACTTCGGCGATTTCGTAAAGCGCATCCCAAGCATCCTGACCCATAACGCGGCTGGCGGTGGATGTGCCAATCGTAACTGCAACGCGGGGCTTGCTCACGGCAAATAACCTCCTCCCGAGCTGAAACCCAAATCGAGCGGCCGACCGCTCCAGTAGCTCCTTTCGCCGCCCGCTTTTGTGCACCTTCGCCCCAAGATTTGCCGACCGTGTTGGCCCGCGGTTATAATCGCGTGGGAACAACTCTTTTGGCTTTTGTTGCAACAAGTCTTGCCGCTTAATCACGCTATTTATCCACAAGACTTCTTGAGGTGAAAGCAATGAAACCGTTCGGCTTGCGCAGGGTACTTCTGTGTGCAGTAGTGCTTTTGATATCGGCGCAGTCGCATGCGCTTGTCCCAGGAGATGTGAACGGCGACGGACGGGTGATGATCGACGACGTTCAGATTGCTCTCAAGGCGGCTCTCGGCTTCATAAACTTGAACAGCCCCCAAACCACAGCCGCGGATCTGATACCCGTTCCCGGGAAAGCGGGAAATCTGTACGGCGATGGAGCGGTACGCATTGATGACGTTCTGCAGATACTGCGAATATCGCTTGGATTGGCAGAACCACCTCAAAGCCCTGTTTCGGTGAGGCTTGAAAACGGCGAGGCGGTGTTCGAATGGAGCGGTGGTGATAGTGCTTACACTGTTACGTTCCGCCAGCAGAACAGATCGGTAACGAAAAAGATAGTTGGTGCGCCCAAACTGGTGCTTTCAAGCCGTTTAACATACAACGGAGCAAAGAAAACCTTTGAAAGCGACTATGCACCCTTCAAAGAGTTTGGTTCGGCCTGGCCGGTGGTGGTCAGCGTTGCCGGCGAGGCGGGACCGGCGGGTCTGATCGGCTCTCTGCAGTTTGCGCCCCTCCGCCACGCTCCAAGCGAATACCGCCGCGACTGGGTGGAGCTGGAAGCGGAACCACCGTATGCAGCGCCGACCGGAACGATCACCTTGCGCGGGCGGGCCTTACAGCCGCTTCGCGTTCAAGCGTACCTTACACCACCCAACGGCATTCCGGTGAAGCTGAAACTGCTGTTGGAGGAAGGAAGCATTGAAGATACGGCTTTCGGGCCGGTGCTGACCGCGGGAAGCAGGTTTTCGCTGTCGTTCAGGTTGTTGGAGCTCGGTGTTCACATGGTGGAAATACTGCATTATACCGGTGCAGCAGCTTTGAACCGACCCATATACGTCGGAGGAGTGCCTCTTCTCCCCTCATATGTGGACGAACGCGCCCCTGCATCTTCTGAACCGCTGGCTTTGGAGGACGCCAGGACGGAATGGCTGTCTATGGTGAATGCCGACCGCCTAGCCCACGGCCTGCATCAGCTCGCCCCGGATGACCTGCTGAACTCGGTTGCTCAGGCGTATGCGGAAGATATGAAAGCCCGCGGCTTTCTCAGCCATATAAGTCCAGAGGGGCAAACAGTGAACGACCGCATCCGCTGGGCCGGTGCCCCAGAAGTTATGCGTGTCGCCGAAAACTTGGCCCTAAATACCTCGGTTTTCGGCCTGCATGAAGGATTGATGTACAGCGGTGCACACCGCGCTTCGATATTGAGCATAGAATGGAGTAGAATTGGGCTCGGCATCGCCAAGCGCGAAGACGGGTCCCTTATAGGCGTACAGCTCCTGGCAAGCTACCCGGGCGAATCTGGGCTCCCCCGCGATGCCTTCGAGCAGGTGCTGATGGATGTCCCCCTGCAAACCGCGTTCCGCGCCGGATCAAGAGTAACTATTTCCGGCTCTGTGGAGGGAAAAGCAGAGCAAATCACGCTGTTTTTCAACACGATAACCGGCAACCGAACTGTGCTGACGCAGGACGCACCAGTCGTCAACGGGCGGTTTGCGGTAACTTTCGATATTCCGGCCGGGATGGCGGGGGAGTACTACATAGGCCTTTCGATCGACGGAAAACCCAGCAGGGTGTTTCCTGTAGTCGTGAAGTGAAAATTCGCCGGGATTTTCTGGAATAATCAGAAAGAAGTTTTGACAAACCGCAATTAACCAGACGTTAAAACCTCTCTTTTAGAGGCTTGGATAATGCTCCGACGCTTCCTTCAAAAAGCTTTGACGTTCAATAAATTATTGTTTGTCTGTCAAAGCTTCTTGTTTGGGTTCACCCTCATAGAACTGCTTGTTGTAACTGCGGTTGTGTTGGTCCTGTCCGCCATACTGCTGCCCGTTTTCGCATCCGCCAAGGAGCGTGCGCAGGCGGGGCGCTGTCTTTCAAATCAAAGGCAGATAGGCGCGGCGATGATGGTGTACGTGGATGAATGGGACGGCACATATCCTTCCGGCTGGTTCGGAATTCCGGGCAGTCCGCACGCTTACGATTGGAAATGCGCGCTCTTGCCTCTCCTAGGCGGCACCGAAGTGTTTAGATGTCCGTCTAATCCAGTGGGAGGAAAAGAGTTCGACCAAACATCAGGGCCTGGTTTGCGGCTTTCGATCTCCTACGCCCCCAACCGATCGGCCATTCCGCGCTGGGGATTGGACGGCGAACGGGTTACCCGGGAAAGCGACGTTCCAGACCCGGCGAAAACCATTATGCTCGTTGAAAATCGATCCCGCTGGGTTGATCAGGGCGTGTGGGCGGTGAACCAGCACGGCGATGAAATCTTTCCGCCAGACGGCTATTCGCAGCCCGGAACTATGGGGCCGTTTCACTCTCACAGGGGATTGGTGAATATTGTATTCATGGATGGGCGTGCAAAGCCGACAAAGCTTGCATCCACGCTTGTTCCCCGCGAGATGTGGAGGGATTACCTGCGCGACCCAGAAACCATTTACGATCAGGAATGGTGCCGGCGTGCGGCGGCCTTAATAGCCGAGGAGTATCGATAGCCCCAAACCGCGTCGAACTCGACCCCGGCAGTATATGTTTGGATTTAGAAAGATTTCCCGAGTGCTTACCGCAGGGGCAGTGCTGTTGGGTGCGGTTTGCTGTTGCGTTTGCGCCGCCCAAAATGCCCCAAACAGCATTGAGATAACCCCTTCCCGTGTGCTCACGGTCCCCAACGCCTCGGTGAAGCTGAGCGCCGTTGTTAGAGACAGCTTGGGACAGCCGATAACAGGGCTTCCTGTAGCCTGGAGCGTAGTTGAGGGAACCGGCTCCGGGACGATTTCCAGCGACGGCCTTTTCACGGGCAAAAGGGTTGGCGACTGCGAAATAAAAGCGTCCGTGGAAACCATCTCCGCTTCGGTTCGCGCCGCCGTTCTGCCTTTGGGCGACCGCATGGTACTTTCCATCCCCGAAGTCGCTGCCAAGCCGGGCACCCAAACTTACATCCACATCATCACATCCTATACCCCGAACATTTCGTGGGCGGCGCTGACTCTGGCGGCCGTTGCAGTAAAGCCGGCCAACGCTCCGCCGATTGCGCTCGGCGATCCGGTGGTCGGTCACGCAGCTTCCGGCGCGGAGGTGAAAGCCTCACATCTAACCTCGGACGTGGTTCGCGTTCAGATTGCACTGCCGTCGGGCATCTCGGGGCCGGGAATACTTGTCAGCTTCCCGATTTTTCACCAGGAGCTTCCCGGAGACTGCGAATACAGACTGGAGCTTAAGGATGTGGAGCTGACTTCGGCACAGGGATCGCCGGTACCGTTCGACCTTCAGCCCGGCCTGCTGAAGCTGCTGGTGGGGAGCGCTGGTCCGGCAGCGTCCGTGAAGCCGATTCCGCCGAACCGGCCGATTCGCGTTGGGCAGAGGGTGGTGCTGGAAGCAAAGGCGTTCGATGCTTTCGGAAACGAGGTGCTGGGCGCAAACATCGTTTGGAGCTTGGTTGAGGGGAATGGGTTCGCCTCTGTAACGGAAAGCGGGGTTTTGACGGCCGCGGCGCCCGGCGTGGTGAAGCTCAGGGCCGCTTCAGGGGATGCATGGGGAGAAATGCAGATCGAGATTGTGGAAGCTGACAGCCCTAAAACCGGCCCTGTAGTTTCTATACCGATACTGGAAGGCGCGGCCGGTACACGTTTGGTGGTGCCCGTCATCATCTCGGAGGTAGATGGTCTTGCTGGAGCGGAGGTAACCGTTGCCTTCGACGAGGCTGTGCCGTCCGGCATACCTCTGCTCCTCCCGGGCCAAGTTGAGCTTGGACCGATCGCCGGAGGTGCCTTCCTGGGAATTAACCGAGATCGACCGGGGCGCATAAGCATGGCGGTGATCGGCAGTAGGGATATGAGCGGACCGGGCGTGCTGTTTAAGCTTACGGTTGACGTTCCCCCACAAGCTCCCGGTGGAGCAACTTACCTGCTGAAACTGGCGGAAGTGGACTTAAGCGATGCCTCCGGCAATTCAATCTTCGCCGCCGCGATCGACGGCGCGGTGGTCATCCCCACCGATGCTGTACCTCCAACTGCCAAGATGAAGGGGCTGTCCCCCGGCTCTGTGGTGGGAGGAGTTGTTTCCATAACCGGAGAGGGAGGTGATAATGCCTCGGTGGTGCGGTTGGAACTGCTGGTAGATGGAGTAACCGTTGCCTCCTACAGCGGATCATCCGCGGTGTTTCGCTGGGATACAAGGACGGTGCGCGACGGCACTCATACCGTTCAAGTGCGCGCCGCTGATGCCAGCGGAAACTACGGTTTGTCTGCACCTATGCAGATTGTGGTGGATAATACCCCACCCACGGTTCGCATAACAGCGCCCAAGGCCAACTCTCTTCTGTCTGGGAAGGTCGAGTTTAGGGGCACCGCGGACGATCCTTCTCTGCGCTTCTTCGAAATCCGCTACGGCAGTGGAAGCCCGCCGAGTCAGTTTCAGGCCGTATCACCCCCCGGAAGCACGCCGGTTAGAGAAGACCTTCTGGCGGAAGTGGACACATCTCTACTGCCGGACGGCGCAGGTGAGTTCCGATTGGTAGCCGAGGACTTGGCCGGCAACAGCTCGGTGTTTCCACTGCAGGTTCGGCTGGACAACACACCGCCCTTGGTTGCTGTAAAGAACCTGGCCGGCGGCGAGGTACTGCGCGGAGATGTTCCCGTCACCGCCGAAGCCGGCGATGCCAGCGGTGTTGCCCAAGTGCAGTTTATCTTAGACGGCAGTATCGTGAGCTCGTCCGCCCTGCCGCCGTACCGAGCCGCGCTGAAAACGCAAACGCTGAGCGACGGTCCGCACACTTTAAAAGTGCGCGCCGTGGATACAGCCGGCAACAGCGCAGAAGCACTTGTACCGTTTGTGGTGGACAACACCCCGCCCTCGGTTTCTCTTTCTCTGCCCAGCACTTTGGCGGCTGGTGTGATCTCCATATCCGGAAAGGTGATCGACGCCAACCCCGGCTCTTACAGAGTGGAGTACGGCAAAGGCCGAACACCGCTGATGTGGAATTTGATAGCATCCGGCAGCGGCGCGCCCTCTGGCGAAATCGCAAGGTGGAACTCATCCTCGCTGACCGACGGGATTTACCAAGTGCGCCTCGTAGCCGAAGACAAGGCCGGAAATGTATCCGAGGCAGTGGGGCAGATCAGCTTGGACAACACCGCTCCCTCGGTGCTCATCCGCCGCTCGCCGACAGAACCAGTGTCCAAACACGTCGCGGTGGAGGCCGAAGCCGCCGATGCATCCGGCATCGCCGAGGTACAGCTTTTAGCGGACCAAACTCCTTTCGCCAAACTGCCCGGTGGAACAGCCGTTTACCGGTTCGAAATCGATACTTCGCTGTTGAAGGATGGGAAGCATGAACTATCCGTTGAGGCCGTTGACCCCGCCGGCAACGTCGGCAGTGACAAGGTGTGGATCACCGTGGACAACACGCCGCCTACGGTGCTTATAGAATCGCCAAAGCCCGGCGAACTTCTTCTGAGCGTGGTGCAGGTGCGCGGAAGAGTCAGCGACCAAAGCGGTTTGAGGGAATATGCGCTGGAGTACAGAAGTGTGCAGAGCACCTCAGAATGGAATACTATCCAACGCTCTTTGGGCAGTACGGTGGAAGGTCTGATAGGAACCTGGGATTTGTCCAAAACGGCACCCGGCAGCTGTATTCTCAGACTGCGGGCAGTGGATCGGGCAGGAAACGAAGCCGAAGCCGCGGTGCCGGTTGTTGTGGGAGAAAGGCATCACGGAGATGTTAACGGAGACGGGCGCGTAACCGTTGCAGATGCGGTTCTGGCGCTTGGGCTCATGCTGGGTTTGATACCGCCTTCGGAGCGCGCAGTGCTGGCGGCTGATACCGCGCCGCTTCGAAACCCGATTTGGACCTCCGGAGACGGCCGCATCACAGTAAGCGACGTGGTGCTGACCCTACGCTATGCAATAGGGCTGATACAATAAGCAAAGATCCCGAGGCTTTTCTGCTGAAGCCGCCCACGAAAGCTCCGGGCTCGAGAAACAGGCCTTCAATTCGGAATCAAAGTGCGCAGGTATGCAATGCTCTCCCGCGCCCAGGCATCCTCTTTTGCAATTGTAGCCTCCAAAGAATCCTGCTCCGGCGTCCAAAGCTCCAATACTGCACTGGGATCGCGGCCGGCATCAGCCACCCTCTTGAGCAACCAAGGCACATCCAACCGTCCCTGCCCCGCCGGCCTTCCTTCGATCACAAACCCCATCTGG
>JBMFPP010000020.1:0-9136 GCA_049969055.1 Armatimonadota bacterium
CGGGGGTTGGATTTGAACCAACGACCTTCGGGTTATGAGCCCGACGAGCTACCAGACTGCTCCACCCCGCGGTCTCAACGCGCCTTTATTATAACACAACTCGCCCATTTGTCAACACCCCGCCGAGCGAAATGCATACACTGCAGGTGCCAAATCCGCGCGGCCTAAAATTTCAGCAGGCTGTCTGCCTTCCGTGCCGTTTGAGCGATTTCCCTCAAAACCCGCATCATGATATACTATGCTTAGGAGCGTTCTGCCAAGGCAATAAGCTTCCAGTACAACCCAAGCGAGACAGCCGAGTTTTGTGCCGCTTAGGACATACCTTTATCCACTACCAAACGGTGCTCTCAACAAACGATGTGTGCCGCGCTTTGGCTTCTGCCGGCAAAGTTGGAGCTGTTGTAACAGCCGACTATCAAACTGCCGGCAGAGGACGCAGAGGCCGCAGTTGGGTGTCAAAACCCGGCGCCGGACTTTTGCTCTCAGTTTCCGTACCGGCTGACATGTTTTGCACCCATCATTGGCACCTTGCTGTGGTTTCTCCACTGGCCGCCGCCGACGCTGTAAACCAAACCTGCGGCCTAAACGCACAAATCAAGTGGCCAAACGACCTGCTCAGCTCCGGAAAAAAGCTCGGCGGAATACTGATTGAAGCAGAGCCGGAGTTCGCTGTTGTGGGAATAGGAATCAATCTAACCATGTCTTATTCGGATTTCCCGCCAGAAATAGCTCAAACTGCCACCTCCGTGCTGACAGAAGGCGGTGTTGTTCCGGATAAGCGAGAGCTGGCAACTGCCGTTGTCAAGAACCTAGAGCAGTGGTTGCACAAGTGCCAACTTAGCTGGAGCTCCGTAATAGAAGCCAGGCTCCGCATGGAAGCAACCACGGGAAAATTTTTGGAGGTTCACCTCCCAAACGCTGTTTACCGCGGAACAGGCGTTGGGTTGGATGAAGACGGAGCCCTTCTGCTCCGACTCGAGAAAGGTCAAACTTTGCGCATCGAATCCGCGGAAAACGTGTTCATCATCAAGTAAAGGGGGAAAAGAATGAGTTTTTGGCAGTCTCTCACTTTAACACTGAACAAGCGCGTATTAGCATCCGCGGCGGCAGCCGCAACCGCCGGCGCTGTTTTCACCGCTTTAGCCGCCCAGATTGCGGTGCCTCTGCCGTGGACCCCGGTCCCGATAACCTTCCAAGTGTTCGCCGTATTGGTATGCGCATCCGCTCTGGGGCCGAGGCTTGCGGCCGCATCTATGGTCGAATACTTGGTTCTCGGAGCCGCAGGACTTCCGGTGTTTGCCGGAATGCGCGGCGGAATTGGCACTTTACTTGGGCCCACAGGAGGCTACCTAGTGGCGTTTGCGCCGGCGGCCGCAGTGGCCGGCTGGCTCTGCAGGCGCGGCGGTCTCGCACGAACAATCCTCGGCTGTGCGGCCGGCGTGGTTATAATTCACGCCGTTGGAGTGGCGTGGCTGCGAATTTACCTGGGGCAAACTTGGACCGCGGCTTTCTTGGCTGGCAGTCTGCCGTTCCTCATCCCCGACGCCCTGAAGGTGTTGGCCGCGGTTGCTGTCATCGAAACCGGACGCCGAAAAGGGTTTGTCTAACCCACATCGAAGCCGCATTCCCAAAGCGTGTTGAATACAAGGTGTCGGACGTAGAGACTTTTACTTGGCAAAGACGAAAAATTCCCCGCTGTGAAAGCCAGGCGCGACCCGGTAGCGCTGTTAGAAACGCCTCCGGGTCGCGTCTGTTTTCCGGTATGTGCCCTTATATCCCTCTGAGGAAGCTTGGGAAATCCCAATCTATTTCTCGGCGCTCCTGACGGGAGGATTGTGCACCAACCTCGCGCGCGGATTCCTCGCCCAAACGCTCGGCCGCATGTTCTCTTGGCGCTCGAGGGGGTTCAAATCCAGCTGCCAGCACGGTAACCCTGACCTCTTCTTTCATAGACTCATCGTAGGCGTGACCGAGAATTAGGTTTAAGTTTTCGTCGTCAGTTGTTTCGCACACCGTTTGTGCCGCTTTATGCAACTCCTCCAATCTGAAGTCCGCCCCGGAAACCACGTTCAAAAGAACGCCGCGTGCACCGTCGATGGATATTTCTACCAACGGGTTGGAAATAGCGGCACGCGCCGCGGCTTCTGCTCGGTCTTCACCGCTAGCTACGCCCATCCCGATCAACGCTGTTCCGGCGTTCTCCAGTATCGCCCGCACATCCTGAAAGTCAGGGTTTATTATTCCCGGCACAGTGATAATCTCCACAATACCCTTTACCCCGTTGTACAAGACGCTGTCTGCGATCCTAAAGGCGTCTAAAAGAGTAGCGCCTTGTGCAATGTTCATAAGGCGGTCGTTCGGGACAACGATTAGCGCGTCCACCCGCTCCTTCAAGTCCCGAATTCCTTCTTCCGCCACCCGAAGGCGCTTGGCGCCCTCCACTTGGAAAGGCTTGGTAACCACGGCAACCGTTAGGGCTTTCAATTCTTTACATACCTCGGCGATAACCGGCGCAGCGCCGGTGCCGGTGCCTCCGCCCATACCAGCCGTGATAAAAATCATGTCGGCCCCCTCAAGCGCTTTTTTGATCTCCTGCCTGCTCTCCTCTGCCGACTCGCGCCCAACCTCCGGGTTTCCGCCTGCCCCCAATCTGCGGTTGCCGAGCAGAACAAGCTTGTCTGCCTTACACAGAGAAAGCGCCTGAGGATCGGTGTTCGCGGCAAGTAGCTCCACCTCTGCCAAACCGTCCTCTCTCATGCGGTTCACGGTGTTGCCGCCGCCGCCACCGACTCCGATCACCTTGATCACAGGTTTCGGAAATTCCGACAAACCGTCGCTCATGAGATTCTCCCCCTCCAAAGTTTATTTACAAACCGCCGATTATGGCAGATTCCACATCGTCACATCGGCCTGTTCCGACGAACCGATCGCCTGCGCTTGCGCCCAAACAGCCTGCTCAAAAATCCGGCCACCAAACGCCCAAAGGAGTCGAATAATCCACTGTCTTCGGAGTCTAACTCGCCAACCGCATACCGCTTGGCGGCCACCCGCGCCAATCCAACGGCTGTGGAGAACTGAGGACCGCTAAGTATTTCCGAAGGCCCACCTTGGCACCGCGGTAGTCCCAACCTAACGGGCATCTTCAGCTCCTGAGCAGCTAAATCCACCAATCCCGGAAGCAAGGATGCACCTCCAGTCACCACAACTCCAGCCGGCAAAAGAGAGCTCGCTCTGCACGCCTCCAACTCGGCCAGAACTCCTCGCCTGAAGATCTCTCTAACTCTCGGCTCGATAACCTCGCACAGCACTCTGCGCGGTAAAACCGTAGGCTTGGAGCTACCCACCTGGTTGACCTCTATAAACTCATCCTCACCAGCCATCTGAACAGTTGCCAAACCGTACTCAAGCTTAACGCGCGCCGCCTCAGACGGCGGCAGTCTAAGCCCTATGGCGATGTCGTTCGTTACATTTTCACCGCCAACAGAAATGACGGAAGAGTGAAAAATGGTTCCATCCTTAAAGACGGCTATGTCAGTAGTCCCGCCCCCTATATCTGCAAGGGCCACCCCTAACTGGCGCTCCTCCTCAGTGAGCACCGCCTCTGCGGTAGCGACAGCCTCCAGAACCACGTTATTCTCGCCGTCGTCTAACTCCAACCCGGCACGCCGAACACACCTAACAACGTTGTCCACAAAACTGCGCGACGCAGTGACTATGTGGCACTCCACCTCCAACCTGTTTCCGGTCATACCCACAGGCTTTTGAATTCCGCCAAGCCCGTCCACAATGTACTGCCGCGGGATAATATGCAGCATCTGCTGATCCGGTGGACAAGGAACCTCTTTCGCGCGTTCCAAAACCAAAAGGCGGTCTTCCTCCGTAATTTCGTGGTCTGGGCTCCCAAAAGCCATCGATCCGCGGGAGTTGAACGAGTTCACATGCTGACCTGTCACCCCGATGGTAACCGACTGGATATTAACACCGCTTGCCTCGGCGGCCTGGCGCACACTCTCCTTAATGGCGGCCGTGGTTGCATCCATATCGATCACAAGGCCCTTCCGAAGCCCCGCGCACGGAACATAGCTGTAGCCCATAACATTGGCCCCGCCGTTTGGAGTCACCTCGGCCACAACCGTGCACACCTTTGTTGTACCTATATCTAGGCCAACAACTATCTCTCCAGCCACGCTAAGCCCCCGGCTCACTGCGCCTAGCCGCACGCGCCTTGTTCAACCAGTAGCGTCTGATCAACGAGAGGTTCACGAATATGCGCCCGCCGAGCGTAACAACCGCGGCAAGGTACAAATCCGGCACCCCTATCTGATCTCCAAAATAAGCCAAAGCCGCCGCCATTATGGTGTTAACCAAAAATCCAGATAGGAATACGTCGTTCTCAAAGCGCCCCTCAAAACCTGCCCTTACACCCCCCACAATTGTGTCGAGCCCAGCAATGGCGGCTAAGGACAAATACGGAGCGTAATCGCTTGGAACCGTGAATGCCCGCCAATAAATGGCCGCAAAACCCGCCAGAAAACCTATTACCGGAAGCCAAACAATCATGTCTTGCCACCCGAAGAGCGTACGCCGGACCCGCCTTCAGGCACAGGCCGCGCAATTCTGAAGAAGGTTGGACCATCGTAGGCGGGAATTTGTATGGAGTCCTTCACCTCTATCTTCACCATCCCATACTCTTTCAGATGCTGTGTATCCAAGTATCCGCCTGCCATTTCTAAAGCTTCTTTCATCTCGCGAGACGGACCTATCGCCTTTATCGTATAAGGCGGAGCACCCCCGCTTGGTTTCCCGTTAATATAGATCAGCGGGCCAACACAGCGTATGGATGATATAGCCACCAAGCGCTGATCGTTCACGGCTATGGCCTCGGCGCCGGCTGCCCGCAGTTCGTTTACAACGCCGTTCACATCCGTGTCGTGCACAAGGAAGTCCTGCAAAGCCGTTTGGAACTCCAACCCGCTTTCGGCACCCCCTGCATACTTCTTCGCATACTCCTTGGCCTTTGGGCTGTCCGAAAGTGTAACCACCACTCCCGGACCTTCAACCGGTGTAAGCCCCGCAAACTGCTTTACATCCTGCAGTTCTTTGGTCAGCACCGCAAGCTTTGGAGATTCGCCCCTGGATATCTCCTCAAGCATGCGTTCGTAGCGCCTTTTGTCCAACTGCAGATTTGCAATTTCCTGGGCGTACCTTTGGTTGAGACGCCGCAGATCCTGATACTGTTGAGCCAGAATACTGTAGCGCGGAGGGAGATCCTTCTTCTGCACGCGCTCAGTCTGAAGGGAAAGCGCCAACAGCACACCCAAGACAACGCTGAGCACAGTAATCTGCCATATCCAATGCTTCCTAGCGCCAACCGTTTTGGTCACCACAACGCTCATAGAGCTCCCCCATCACCGAGTCCGTTTCGAACAGCAACCCTGCGCCCCTCAGCCGCAGTATCACCAACATTGGGGGCTTCATAGCGGGGTTTCCAAGCCGGACAGTTGGGGCTACTCACGTCCAGATACTCACCCGCCTCTACCATGGCCGGGCGCGCGTCCACCAAATCCCGCGCAACGGCGAGCTTTTCGTGGAGCCGCGTTGGCTGTCCAAGCCGAATGCGGAATGCCTCCATATTTAAACACACATTAAGATAGGCGTCAACGCTGACTCGCTTAGCTTCCGGAAAATACTTCGTGGATAGCTGCAGGCATTCCACCCCCGCAGTTACGTGCGGCGAATTGGTCTTCTCGCCCAAACGCAGAACACTGGTCGGCGGTACTTCTATGACCGGAAAGCGGCGGAAATCGGACGGCCTCGCCGATTTGAAGGGCACTAAACTGCGGTCGATAACCATGCCAGCACTCCCCGCGGAAACCACTGCATAAGGAGTTCGCTCACGGATTACAATTCTCACGGTCTTTGGCATCTTCCGGTGCACGCGCACGTCCTGAACCATCGGAAGAATTCTGATCCTGTTTTCAATAAGCGAGCTTCTCAGTGTCAAGATGTTCTGGCCTGCGCGAAGTCCGGAGATAGAAACCACATCTCCTGCGCTAAGCATCCGAGCACCGCATATCTCAACCCGGCGAATTCCAAGGTGCGGACTTGTAAACAAAGCGGCAATAAGCTCCACCACCAAAACCAGCGCCAACACATTCCTTATGAAACGAGCCAAATCTCGCTTCTTTTTGTTCCGCCTGGCCGCCAACATCCCTAAGAATCCTCCAAAGCTAACTGCACCAAACGATCCACTAACTCGGGGAAGCTGATACCCGCCGCCGCGGCCGCCCTGGGCAGAAGGCTTGTCTCGGTCATCCCAGGTATGGTATTGAGCTCCAAAACCCAAACAGCATCCTCTGTGCATATCATATCCACCCGAGACATCCCCCTACAGCCCAGAAGCTTATGCACTTTAAGGGCTACCTCCCTTGCCTCCATGGCACGCGCTTCGGGTATCCGGGCCGGCACTATCTCATCCGTTGCCCCAGGAGTATACTTGGACTCGTAATCGTAGAACCCACTCTTGGGAACAATCTCCACCAAAGGCAGAACCTCCGGATCATCGTTTCCAAGCAAAGCCGCAGTGATTTCCGTGCCCTCTATAAAGCGCTCTAGAAGCACCTCATCATCGTAGCGGAACGCCTCCCGCACCGCATCGGGAAGCTGATCCGGCGTTCTCACGATCGTAATCCCTATGGTAGAACCCTCCCGGTTCGGCTTCACCACTATGGGCAGAGGCAGTTCAGACGCACGGACCACGGCATCCTCGGCGCTTTTTACTAAGACAAACGGGGGCGTGCGTATACCTTCGGCAAGCATCAGCTTCTTGCTGATCGCTTTGTTCATTGCCAGCGCGGACGCAAGCACCCCAGATCCGGTGTAGCGGATTCCAAACAGATCAAGCATCCCCTGAACCGTGCCGTCCTCTCCGTACCTGCCGTGCAGTGCGATGAACACAACATCCGGCCATTTACCGTCCGCTACCAGCGGCATCATATCCTTGGCCTGAGCACGCACGCACTCCACAGGCGGTGCATTCTTCAAACCGGTGCAGTAAGCCCGCTCCGGCAGGGATTCGGGGCGCCGCCCAACAACCATGGGCACCACTTCGTACTTCGATTTGTCAAGCGCCTCACAAATCATCCTTCCGGTCTTCAGCGACACCTCGCGCTCCGAGGATACGCCGCCCATCAACACTGCAACCCGAATCCGCTTCATTCCCACTCCCCAACCAAAACCAGTTCCGGTTCCAGCTCTATTCCGAAATTGGCCCGCACCATCTCCTGCACGCGAGCCATTAAGCGCCTCACATCGTTCGCAGTGGCGCCCCCGAGGTTCACAATGAAATTTGCGTGCTTGGTGGATACTTGAGCCCCGCCCTCCCGAATTCCTTTAGCCCCGCTCAGCTCTATAAGCCGGCCCGCATAGTCCCCCGGGGGGTTTTTGAAGACGCATCCAGCGTTCCACTGGTTCACCGGCTGAGACGCACGGCGCTTGGCGACTGCTTCTCGCAGTCTCCGCATCGTCTCATCCGGGTTGCACTGGCGAAAGCGGAAGTTGGCCCTTAAAACCACAAAGCGGCCCTCCATCAAAATGCTGGTGCGGTATCCCAACTGCAACTGCTCTGCAGTTAAGTAGCAAACGGCACCGTTTTCCTTGCTAAGCAGTTCAACATCCACTAAGCAGTCGGCTATTTGGCATCCGCCGGCACCGGCGTTCATAGCCACGGCGCCACCAACCGTGCCCGGAACCCCGCACAAATCCTCCAAGCCGCTCAAGCCTCTCTTCGCGCACTCCAAAACAAACCTCGGCAGTTTCACACCGGAATCCGCGGCGGCGCACAAACCGTCAAAGCACAGCGAGCGAAGCGCTACCCTGGTGGATACAACCACCCCTCTATAGCCAGCATCGGAAACCAATATATTTGTCCCGCCGCCGAGTATGAACACGGGTATTCCACGCGACCAAATCTCGCGGAGAGCCAATACTAGGCTCCGCTTATCCGCAGGCTCAAGAAAGAGATCTGCCGGTCCGCCTATGTGAAATGACGTGTAGCGAGCCAGCGGCTCGTTCTCCACCACCCTTCCTGTGAAAGCGCTTGCAACAAGCACCTCCCGCAAAGCCCGCAAGTCTTGTGCTTCCATCAATTCTCGCTTGCCAGCAGATCGGTTAGTTCAGCACCCACACTGCGGATATCTCCCGCTCCCATGAAGACCACCATATCGCCGCTCTTCAGCTCCGCTCGGAGAACATCCACTATGCGCTCTTTAGGAGACACAAAGCTGGTTGCCAGCGGCTTCCGCGCCTCATGTATCTTTTCGGCCAGCCATTCGCCGGTGACCCCGGGAATTGGATCCTCCCGCGCGGGATATATATCCGTCACGATCACCCAATCCGGCGATTTAAAACATTCCACAAACCGCTCCACAAGCTGAAGTGTTCTCGAGTAAAGATGCGGCTGAAACACAGTGATAAGCCTCGGTGGGGCAAACCACCCCCGGCATGTATCAATAGTTGCCGAAATTTCCGTCGGATGGTGGGCATAGTCATCCACCAAGGTTATGCCGCACGCTTGATACAGCCTTTCAAACCGCCTGGAAACACCGGTGAACGCGGTCAATGCAGAACAAACCGCCTCCATAGGCAAACCCAGCTCAAGGCCAACTGCAACAGCCGCCAGCGAGTTTTGAATGTTCTGCATCCCTGGTACGCTCAACATAATCTGAGACCCCGGCTTTCCCCTAAGCACCAAACGGTACGAACTGCTCCAGCCGCGCTTTTGGATTTCAACGGCTGTCAAATCAGCGTTGGGGTGCAAGCCGTAGGTTACCGTTTTGCACCGGATATCTGGGATGATGCTTCTAACATTGGGACAGTCGGCACATACAACCGCACAGCCGTCTTTGGCAACGTTGTTCAGAAATCCCAAAAAGCCTTTTTTTACCTCCGCAATGCTCTTGTAAAAATCCAAATGGTCCTCATCGATATTGGTGACTACAGCAATGTTGGGGTAAAGATGCAGAAACGAACCGTAAGCTTCACACGCCTCGGTTATAAAGTAACTGCTTTTCCCGATCTTGGCGTTCCCACCGATAGCGGCTACCTCGCCCCCCAAAAGCACCGTTGGATCAAGCCC
>JBMFPP010000020.1:9146-12609 GCA_049969055.1 Armatimonadota bacterium
CCGCACTCGGAGAGAACCGTGGCAACCATGCCGGTGGTGGTGGTTTTCCCATGGGTCCCGGCCACCGCGATACCGAACGTGCCGCGCATAAGCTTCCCCAGCATCTCGCCTCTCGACAAAACCTGCAGTCCGTTCCTGACTGCGGCGGCCACCTCCGGATTGTCGCTCTTTACCGCCGAGCTGAACACAACCGCGTCTGCGCCGTTCAGATTGGCTTCATCATGCCCAATGAAGATCTTGGCGCCCAAAGCACTGAGCTGATCGGTCAACCTCGAGCGCCTGAGATCCGAGCCGGAAACCGCAAACCCCCTGTCGAGCAGAACGCGGGCTATAGCGCTCATTCCAACACCGCCGATTCCAACCAAATGGTATCTAAAAGCTTTCACTCCGCCATTCTCACATTGTTTGCAATTCATTCTTCACTACTCTCTAGGGTTAATCCTACAATCAACAGCCAGATTGCCAATGATGTCGCAGATGTCTTCAACCGCCCTGGGTCGGGCCAGCCTCCGCGCACAAAGAGACATAGTGCGGAGCTTCTCTTCATCGCGCATAAGCTCAAGCACAAGCGTGACAGCCGCTCCCGACCGCAGTTCACTGTCCGAGATCACCACCGAAGCGCCTGCCGCCTCGAAAACCTTTGCATTGGCCTCCTGATGTTTGTCGGCGGCGTACGGATACGGAACCAAGATAGAGGGTACCCCACACACGGCCAGCTCCGCCATTGTTCCGGCCCCGGCCCTGCACAGAGCCAGATCACAGGCGGAATAGGCCAAGTCCATCCGCTCCACATACGGCAGCACGGCGTATCCGCGGCAGGCGTATTTCTGGACATGCTCGAAGTGAGACGCGCCGGTTACGTGGAGCACCTGTATGCCGCTTTCCAGCCAGGTTTGCACCGCTTGCTGTACCGCCGTATTTAAACTAAGGGCACCCTGACTTCCGCCGAGCACCAGCAGTGTGCGTCTGTTCGGCTCAAGCCCAAAGAACTCAGAAGCCTCGTTTCGGTTCGCCGAGCCTATTCCGGCGCGCACCGGCAGGCCGGTCACATGCGTTCGATCCGCCGGAAACCACGAAGCCGCCTCCTCAAATGTAAGAGCCACTGCACTAGCCCGACGCCCCAAAATCCGGTTGGCCCTGCCAGGCACCGCATTCTGCTCATGTATCATGGTTGGCACGCCCAGCAGTACCGCCGCCTGAACCACAGCAAATGAAGCGTAGCTCCCCATGCCGACCACCACGTCGGGATCGTACAAGCGGATAAGCCTAAGCGCGCGCATAAACGAAACACCTATCCGCGCCGCAAACCGCAAAAAACCCAAAACACCCTTGCTGGGCTTAGCGACCGGAACGGCGGCAAACTCTATTCCGGCTTTGCGCGATAGAGAAGCTTCCAACCCCCCTTCGGCGCCGACCAGCAAAACGCAAGCCCCACGCCTACGCAGAGCTTCTGCCACCGTAAGCGCGGGATATATATGTCCCCCTGTTCCTCCGGTTGATACTACTACTCGCAACTTCTTCAACCACCCGATCCGGGTGCATAGACACGTTGAGCACCACACCAACAGCGAACATGGTTAACACCAAAGACGATCCGCCGTAGCTTATCAGCGGCAGAGGAACCCCAGTTGTTGGAGCGAACGCGCTCACAACAGCAAAGTTTAAAAGCGCCTGAGCTGTTATGCAGGTTGTGATTCCGAAAGCCAGCAGTGACCCGAATGCGTCCTTGGTTCCGCTGGCTATGGAAAACCCTCTGTAAGACAGCACCGCAAACAGCAGAAGCATTGCTAACGTGCCTGCCAGCCCTTTTTCTTCCCCCAAAGTGGCGACTATGAAATCGGTGTGAACCGCCGGCAAAAAGTAGTACTTTTGCAAACCGTTTCCTATACCGCAGCCCCAAAATCCCCCAGAGCCCAAAGCAGTTAGGGAGTGAATGATCTGGTAGCCAGCGCCGTGATAGTACTTCCAAGGATCGAGAAACGCCAACAGCCTGCCCATCTTATACGGCGCCCTTATGCACTCAAGAGCAACCACTGCAGCCACGGAAGCAGCCAAAACTGCCGCCGTGCGCCGCGGTATACCGCAAACAATAGCCAAAGCGCCCCAGGTTGTCAATAAAACCAATGCTGTGCCCAAGTCCGGCTCCAGAACCACAAGGCCGGCGACGAGGGAAAGCACCAGTATTTGGATTCCCAAGCCGTGCTTGGGGTGAACCGCTTTTTCTCTGCGCTTGGCACCTATATCGGCCGAGAAAAGCACCAGCGCCAGCTTCGCCACCTCCGAAGATTGGATTTGGAAAGGTATACCGGGCAAATCTATCCAACGCCAAGCCCCGTTCGCCTTAACCCCAACCTTCGGCACGAACACTAGAATCAGCAAAATCACCGAGACGATCACTCCCGCCCAAGAGAGCCGGCGCCATTTCCAGTACGGTACTTTCATCGCCGCCAGCATAGCGATAAAGCCTATGCACGCTCCAACCCCCTGCCTCTTCGCGAAGAAGAAGGGATCTCCGTGGGTATGGGCGGCGCCGGCGGCACGGGGATAGCTTGCATTGAGCACAAGCCAAATCCCCAACACAACCATAACAAGCGCAACGGTGAGCAAAACGTAATCCGGGGGCAGTCGTCTGCAGTTCATTTAACTCCCCCACCCATACAGGAGCCCAAGCGCATCACAGCCCGCTTAAAAGCTTCTCCTCGCTCCATGAAATCGGAATACATATCCATGCTAGCGCATCCGGGCGCATGCATTACAACATCCCCGGGAACAGCCATCCCCACAGCCAGGTTCACAGCTTCATCCATGCTTCCAGCCGTTTCTACCGCATCTAGACCGTTGTTCCGCAACAGCCGGCGCAGTTCATCGGCCATCTCGCCTATCAGCACGGCGCCTTTCACGAGCGACGCCACACGCGCCGCCGCTTGGGAAAAATCTAGCCTCTTATTCCTCCCACCGGCTATCAAAACCACCGGACGACCGCACGATTCTACAGACCGAACCAGCGCCTGCGGATTAGTGCACATGGAATTGTTAATGAAAAGCACGCCGCCGATCTCGCAAACGGGTTCCATCCTGTGTGGAACTCCGCCGAAACTGCGCAGTGCCTCGGCAACGCCGGACGCCGACGCCCCCATAAACAGCGCCGCCAGAGAAGCCGCCAATGCGTTTTCCACATTGTGCCAACCGGTCAACCGCATATCATTAACGCTGACCAGCTCAACAGGCTCACCCAAGTCCGCAATCAGCCGCTCTCCATCAAGATAAGCTCCTGGAGAGAAACGCTGCTGCAGGCTAAACCAAGCAATCTTTGCGCGGCACGCCCCCTCCAAAGTTCGAGACACCGGGCAGTCCGCATTCAGCACGGCGAGGTCGTTCTCTGTTTGGGCCTGAAACAGCCGGGCCTTTGCAGACGCGTAAGCATCCATACTGCCGTGGCGGTTCAAATGGTCCTGGCTTATGT
>JBMFPP010000020.1:12619-14020 GCA_049969055.1 Armatimonadota bacterium
TGTTGGTAAGAACAGCCGCCCTTGGTCTAAACTTTGTACAAGTCTCCAGCTGAAAACTGCTAACCTCGGCGACCAAAACCTCATCCTGCGCTGCTGCATCGGCCAAAAGGATCAACGGCTCTCCGGGAGCCATATTCCCACCAACGCGCGCCTTTACGCCGGAAGCGCCCAGCATGGCACCGATAAGAGCTGTGGTTGTAGTTTTGCCGTTCGTACCGGTTACCGCCACAATTGGGGCGCGAGAAATGTGATAAGCCAGTTCAATCTCCGGCACAACCGGCACGCCGCGCTCTCTTGCCTCAACCAAAACCGGAGCATCCGCAGGAACACCCGGGCTGGGCACAACCATGTCAGCCCTCTCAATTCCCGGAAAATCTTCCCTCCCGGCTATCACCTCTACCAGCGGATGGGACACCGCTTGTATCTCTTCGTCCAACTCCTGCTTGGGCTTGGTATCGTAAACCACTACGCGGACTCCGCGCCGGCTCAGCACCCGAGCCACCGCAACCCCGGTTCTCCCAAGCCCTATTACTGCCACCAAATCGAACTCCATACCAGCTCAAAAGCCTCCGGTGATTCCGGCCAAAACGATGCAGACCGCCGATGCGGCCGCCCCGGCCAGCCAAAACATCTTCACAATCTGCGGCTCCGGCCATCCACACTGATCGAAGTGGTGGTGCAAAGGCGACATCCGAAAAACCCTGCGACCAGTGGTTTTAAAGCTCACCACCTGAACCGCCACCGAAAGCAGTTCCGCCGCGAAAACCGCTCCCAAAACCAACAGCAAAGCCTCCGTGCCGGTGCTGATCGCGACAGCAGCCAAACACGCCCCTATCGCCAGCGAGCCGGTATCTCCCATGAAAACCAGCGCTGGGTAAGCGTTCAGACACAGAAACCCCACGCAGGCGCCGGACAGCGCCGCTGCGGCTACCGGCGCACCCTTGCTGAACGAAGCAACTCCAGCCGCCGCAGAGGAAAGAACCGCCAGCGGAACACCGCACAAAACCGTCAGCCCGGCCGCTAGCCCGTCCATGCCGTCCGAAAGGTTGACGGCGTTGCTCATAAACAGGATGAACAACACCCCCAAAAGCACATACAAACTGCCAACCTCAACCATCCACACGCCGGGCCACCCAACCACCAGCAGATGGTGAGTGCGCATGCTCCAGTAAACGTAAGCAGTAGCCGGTACGGCCTGCAGTAACAGTTTCTGGCGTGCTTTCAAACCCAAACTGCGCCTGCGCCTCTGCGCCAACATGTCGTCCAAAACGCCGATCGCACCAAAAGCCAATGTCACCAACACGATGCCAAGCACATCCGTACCGCCTACCGCCAGCGTTCCAACCGCAAAGCCCAGAAGAATGAACACTCCACCCATGGTTGGGGTTCCGGCCTTGGACC
>JBMFPP010000021.1:0-6062 GCA_049969055.1 Armatimonadota bacterium
GGTTTTGTTCGTGGCGCTGGCGGCGCTGGCGTTTGCAAGCATAGGAGTGTGAAAAATGCCAGAACTCAGCCCAAAGCTGATACATACCCTGAGCTTGATGATGATCTTCACGAGCTTCGCGGCTGTGGAGGCGAAGAACCTGAGGCATGCCACAACAGCCTACCTGTTCCAAGCACTGCTGATATGCGGGCTATTGGCATCCTACGCCCTTCAAAACCCCTCCTTGTTCTACTGGGCGGCCACAGCTCTTGTAACAAAAGCGGTGCTGGTGCCGTGGTTTCTTTGGAGGGCAACGGCCGGCGCTGAGCAAGAAACAAAGCCGATCATTGGTTTTGGAGTGTCTGCCGTGCTGGCAATCGCCCTGCTTTTGGTTATGTACTGGTTTACCCACGCGCATGCATCGCTTTTCATCAACTTGAAAGGCCCAAACGTGCCTCTGGCCGAAACGAATTTGGCCGTCGCCTTTACGGTGTTTGCCCTCGGGCTTTACGGGATACTAACGCGGCGCGATGCGGTGAAAACCGTTATCGGCCTATGCCTGCTGGAAAACGGGGTTCACTTGAGCCTTGTAAGCCTTGCACCGACCATCAGGGAAACCGCTCTCGCAGGCATTGCAACCGAGGTTGTGGTAACCGTTTACCTTCTGCTTTACATAATCGCCGGCATAAGAGAAAAGCACGGCACAACAGACACGTTCCGCCTGTCGGAGCTTCACTGGTAAAAGGAGGGGGATATGTCTGAGGGAACAACATCGGCACTGCCGGTACTGCTGGTGATTGTACCGGCTGTGGTGGCGTGCTTGATACCCATCCTGGGCCGCACCTGGCTTTGGTCGCGGGAGGTCTTGGCGCTGATCGGTGCGACCGGGGCGTTTGTGTTCTCCTTATGGGCGGCGGTCGAAGTGCTCGGTGGTGCCGTTCTAACCGCTTTCGGCGAACAGCTCTACATGGACGCATTGAGCGCGCTGTTGGTTGTGCTTGTTTCGCTAGTTGGGCTTTTGGCAACGATCTACTCACTGCGCTACATGAAGCACCACGCCGAGGGTGGTGAAGCCGAAGGCGCCGGCGAAAGGCGGCTATCGGCCTACTACGGCTGGCTGATGTTGTTCATCGCCACCATGCTTTGGGCCTGTATATCCAACAACATCATCATGCTGTACGTTGCGGTGGAGGCCAGCACAATCGCCAGCGGGCTTTTGGTGGCGCATTACTGGAACAGGCGCGCTTTGGAAGCCGGCTATAAATACCTCATGCTCCTCACGGTGGGGATAACATTTTCGCTGTTCGGATGCGTGCTGGTATATGCCTCCGGCGCCAACATCCTTGGCGGAGGGCGCGGCCTGCTGGTATCGGAGCTGAGGACAATCGCGGGGCAGTTCCCGGCGACTACAGTTGCTCTTGCGTCTGCGTTTCTCATCGTGGGGTTTGGAACCAAAGCCGGAATAGCGCCGTTCCACCCGTGGCTGCCGGACGCGCATGCCGAAGCTCCAACACCGGTGTCGGCTCTTCTTTCCGGCGTTATGCTCAAAGTCGCCATCTATGCTTTGGTTAGAACGGTCAGCATCTTTTACCCCGAACATGCATCGGTGGCCACGTTCGCTTTGGCGCTTGGGGTGTTTACGCTGGTGCTGGGCGACCTGATGGCGCTGGCGCAGGACGACGTGAAGCGCATGCTGGCATACTCCTCAGTAAGCCAGATGGGATATGTGCTGATGGGCTTCGGCATAGGAACACAGCTCGGTCTTTACGCGGGGCTTTTTCACCTGGTTAACCATGCCCTTGCGAAGTCGCTTTTGTTCTTGGCGGCAGGCGCTGTGATATACTCCACAGGAGTCCGCTCCATTTCACAGCTGGGCGGCTTGGCAAAGAGAATGCCTGTAACCAGCTTCTGCTTCTTTGCCGGCGCGCTGAGTCTGGCCGGTGTTCCACCGTTCAACGGTTTTCAAAGCAAACTTGCACTGCTGACGGCGGGAGCGCTCGTCGGAAGTTGGTGGGCCGTTATCCTGGCGCTTGCAACAAGCCTAGTTACGGTGCTTGTGCTCCTCCGCGCTGCGAAATCGATCTTCTGGGGAGAGGCCTCGGCGCAAATTGGTGAAGCGCGCGAGGCTCCGGCCGGTTTGTGCGCAACCATGGCGGTGCTGGCGGTGCTGTGCCTGGCGATAGGAATGTATCCCCAGGGGGTTTACAAGCCGCTTAAGGCTGCCGCTGTTGTATTGGAGACCGTAAGCGCTCCGCGCCATCAGCAAGAAGTTTTGGCAAAACAAAATGGACTGATTGAACGCCAAAACTTCTTGTCTTGTAAACCTCCTGCCGACCGAAAATGACGGCAAGCAGTTTGTTGAGAAGGCAGGGTACCGAATATGCATGAATCGGCTACTGCATACGAAATAGCCGCTTCAGCGGCAAACCAAGCCCGGGAGAAGGGCCTGAGGGAGGTTAGGCTCGTCCGTGTTCGGCTGGGTGCCTGGACAGGCCACGATTTGGAGGAACTTCAGGAGGAATTTCAAAAGATCCGGGGCAAAGCCGGAATGCCAAATGCGGTTTTGGAGATCGACCTGGTAACACCAAAATGCCGCTGTGAAGAATGCGGAACCGAATACGAGCCCGATACCGCCGGATTTTCACTTCGGTGTAGTGCCTGCGGCAGTGCCCGCATGTCACTGATTGACCATCGCGAGCTGGATGTTGAGGTGCAAGCTTGAAAGCCGCCGGCGAAGCCTGCCCCTTGTGAAGAGCCGGCGGCTTTCTGCTAGCCCCGCCGTTTTGCATCCTCATTTCGACAAGAAGTTTTGGCGTTCGATCGATCCCGTCGGTTTGCCAAAACTTCTTAGGATGCATGGCCCCCTAGCGGCGGGGCTTTCCAGCAAACAGCTTGCCGAATCCTGCTCTATCTTCCGGCATCCATCCGGGCAGGTGGAACCTTTCGCCACTAGCCTCTCCTAGTTTCTGGGGATGGGAAGCAGGCGTCCTCCTTCTCCATTCGAAGATGGGAAAAGAGGGTAGGGAGATGAGGGCAAGCGTTTGGGAGAAGGTCAGCAGAAAGGGGGGTTAAACCCCCGCGTTGTTCCAGTACTTCGCAATGGGCGCTTCCGAGGCACGCTGACTGCTGATGGGGAACTGCATCTGCACGGCTGTGCCGCTGGGACCGGTTGCAAGCTGTAACTGCGAAGCCGCCTTCAGCATGATGGTAAATCCTATTCCAAGAGATACCTGCGTGGAAAAACCAGGCATAAGGGTGGCCATGGTCAGCATGCCAGGTTCTATACCGCGGCCGCTGTCCAGTATCAATGCATACACAAATTCATTGTCGAGCCAAGCAAACAGTCTGCCGCCGCCGGCATGCTTCCAAGCGTTAGTAATGGCTTCTCCGATAGCCAGGACCACCATGTCGCCTTCTGGGATGTCTGGAACGTGCGAAAAGAGCCACTGCTGAAAAGAGCGCCGCGCCATGGTTATGTCGTAAGCGCTTTGAATAGACGCCGATAGATCTGCGTGCTCCGGCTGAGAAAGCTCGCCGGGCTCGCGAATCACCATTTTCCCCATGGTGACGGCGTACACCACGTCCTTGTAGATCCGGCGCTTTTGCTCTTCGACCGCACGGTTGGTTTGTTCGCGCTCTAGCATTATGGCAACGGCGTGCCCCAAAGCGTTTAGGAAAGCCTTTTCCTCATCGGTCCACACCCGTGGATACGAGCACTGGTGCATACCGAAGACCCAAACATGCCCCTCCGCCGGGCGAACCGAAACGGTTAGGTGCGATCGAATATTGTACTTGTGGAATATCAAATTATCGGCCTCAGGGGAGTTTTCATCGAAGGCCAGCGGTTCGCGGGACGCGATCACCTTGCTCCACAGCTCGCGCATTGGGGCAACGTCTACTTCCTCTTGGGCGGCGTAGGCACCGGGCCAATCCGGATGGGTGTCTTCGGCGATAACATGCAGTTTTTCATCCCCTTCTCTTTGGCTTATCAGCCAGCAGCGATCGGCACCGAAAAACGTTCTGATCTTCTGGCATATAGCCATGCACAAAGCATCGAAAGATTCGTGCACAGCCGCAGTTGACAGCACCTGCGCCAAAACATCCCTCTGCTGTCGCAGGGTCTCCAGCTGTTGCTGTCGGCGAAGAGCATCTTCCTCGGCGGTTTTCGCGCGCTCGGCCGTTGCGATCTCCTCTGTAACGTCTTGGATAAGAACTGCCACCTGGTTTACCTCGCCGCAGTGGTCCATAAGAGGGTGGCATTCTACCCGATAGACGGGTTTGTAACCGTTTAACTGTTCAGGATCGTGGTGTTTAACAATATGGATCGTGGTTCCAGAGTTGAAGGCCTGATGGACCCACTCTTCTATCTGCGCGCCGTTGGTGAGCACTTCCGAAGCCCGGCGGCCAACGGCGGTCTGCGAGGGGATTTGGTCCGTGATACTTGTACTGGCCCATACAATGCAGAGGTTGCGGTCAACAACGGCAAGTTGGGCTGTTTCACCAGGTTTGGAAGCTGTTTGCATAGCAGTCCAGCTCTCTCGGCTAAGGGGTTTCATTGGAGGGGAACGCAATGCGGGCTGTGGTATAGCGTCCTTGGCTAAACAGCGAGAAGCGGCCGTGGAGAGTTTCCCGAACCAAGCTATCCACGATCTTCAGGCCAAGACTGTTCGGCGAAGTTATTTGGAACCCGGGGGGCAAGGGTCTGCCGTCGTTCTTTACATCCACTATGGTTTCATCCTTATCCACGCTCATGTTCACCAAAATTCGGCCTTTTGAAACATCCTTGAAACCGTGCTCGATAGCGTTCTGAACAAGCTCGTTCAGGACCAAAGCTATCGAGGTGGCTCTGGATGCGTCAAGCATGATATCCTCGCCTTCCACTCGCATCTCGATTTGCTTGCCTGGTTCCAGCAGGTTTCTTTGGGTGGTGAAGAGAATGCTCTCGGCTATGTTGCGGAAGCTGACGGCATCCAAATCCGCGCGGGAAAGGAGGTCGTGCACGGCGGCTATACTGAGGATGCGGCCTATGCTTTCCTGAAGCAGTTCCTCCGGCGAGCCGGCTTTGTGGTGCATCTGCAGGCGGAGCAAGCTTGCTATCGTCTGCAAATTATTTTTAATGCGATGGTGCATCTCCTGTATAATTGCCGATTTTACCATGAGTTTGGAGTTTTCGATGGCGATGGCGGCTTGGTTTGCGATTGTTGTAAGCAGTTTGATTTCATCTTCTGTGAACTGATGCGGACGCGCCGTGTAGCAGTTCAAAACCCCAATAACATTCTGCTTGAACACAAGCGGAACGCATATAAGGGAGCACAGCCCCTCCCGGCGGGCTATGTCTTGGTACTTGTACTCGGGCGCCTTGCGAACGTCAAGCACGGTCATCGGGTGCCCACGGAGTGCAACCTGCCCAGAGATGCTTTCGCCGAGCTTCACGACCGGTTTGCTTCGGTATTCTGGGCTGGTGGACGAAGTGGCCTTGATGAACAGCTCTTTGCGGTCTCGATCCAAAAGCATAATGGTGCATATCTTGAAGCCCATGGTTTGGGCGGTCATATTCGCAATGAGCTGAAGTGCTTCGTCGAGATACAGGTCCGAGGTAATGCTCTTGCTGACCTCGGAGATGGCAGAAAGCTGTGAGGTTTTAGTTTCGGAGGTATGGTGGAGGCGGGCCAGCTCGATGGCGCCGGCAACCTGACGGGCAATGGTGTCCAGGAGGTGTATCTGCCTGGGGGTATAGTGGTGCGGCTGAACTGTGCGCACGTTTATAACGCCCAATGTGTGCCCTTTAGCCACAATGGGCGCCGAAAGGAAAGATTGGTAGCGCTCTTCGCGCAGTTCGGGGAAGTATTTAAACCTGTGGTCTTTCCATGCGGCCTCTGGAATGGCCAAAGGTTTCTTTTCGCGGGCCACCCATCCGGTCAAGCCCTCGCTGGCTCTCAGGCGCAGTTTGCCAACTACGGATGGATCCACCCCATAAGCGGCGCGCATTACCAGCTCGCCGCGGGGTTCATCATAAAGGTATATGAAGCAGGCCTCCGTACCGGTGATGGATACAGCAACTTCCGCCACCACCTGCAGCATCT
>JBMFPP010000021.1:6072-10430 GCA_049969055.1 Armatimonadota bacterium
CGGTGCAGTGCCTCGGCTTCGGCTGTTTTCTCCTCCAGCTCTTGGCGGAGGCGTGCCAACTGCGCCTCTAAATCCGAAATGATTTCTTGGGCGCTTTCCATTGCTTTACAAATCGCTTGCTAAGAGAATCGCTTCTGCGATTTCCTTCATCGGTTTGCGAGTTCTCATGCTCTGCTGTTGAATGCGGCGGAAAGCTTCGGGCTCCTTAAGTCCGTATTTTTCCATCAGCACGGCTTTGGCACGCTCAACCACTTTGCGTGTCTCCAGAGCGTCTTGAAGCGAGCCAACCTGCTCTTCAAGCTGTTGCAGTTCGCGGAACCTGGAGATTGTGATCTCTATGGATGGATAAAGGTCGTTTTCCGTAAACGGCTTCATCAGGTATCCGAAAACCCCTGCATCTCGCGCGCGTTCCACCAGCTCTGTTTGTCCGTAAGCTGTGAGTATTAAAACTGGGCAGATCCTCTCGCTGGCTATTGCGGCCGCTGCATCGATGCCGTCCATAACCGGCATTTTCACATCCAGGATCGCCAAATCGGGGCGAACCTGCCTGGCGAGGTGAAGCGCTGTTGCGCCGTCGGCGGCTTCCCCAACCACCAAGTGGCCCATATCTGCAAGCATCTGCTTCAGATCGAGGCGTATTATGGGTTCGTCGTCCGCAATAAGAACACGCAGGGTTTGCAACTTTGCCTCCCGGGAAACGGTAAAAAGAAAAGCTAGCCAAAGCTAATAGATGCGTAACTTAGGAGTTATTTTACCGCCAAATAAGCCGCTTTGTCGGAGAAATTCTAACACACGAAATGCACTTTTTCAAGAACGCATGTCAAATTTCAAGGTTTTTCAGTTCAGCAAACGGTTTGGATGGTAAGAAGCGGAAAAGGACCGGAAAGAAAGCAGGCGGTCGGGGGAACGGATTGGGGCAGTGAAGGTGGAATTTCCGCTCTCGCCCCCGGGGCCTTAATGGGGATAAGCTGATGGTTTGTTTGCCGGGGGGCAGTGGAAAACGGTTAAAGCGACAAAGAGTCTGCCGGTTAACCAGGGATTATTGGCTTTGGCAAACTCCTCGCGGTTTAGAAGGTGTGTCCTATGCTGAAGTGAACGCGCGGTCCTTCGCTTCCGATTCCGTAGTCAAGCCGCAGAGGCCCTATCGGCGTGACAACGCGGATGCCCGCACCGAAGCCGGCTCTTGGGCTAAACCCGCTGTGCTGGCGGAATCTGCCCTGCGGGTCGGACTCGATCAGCTGATACTGGGAGCCCCATGCGTCGCCGATATCCACAAAAGCCGCTCCTTGCAGACTTTGACCCAGTGGAATTCTATACTCGGCACTGAACAAGAACATCCTGCGCCCCCAAAATCGAGATTCCAGGTACCCGCGCAGGGTATCGGCGCCGCCGATGAAGAACTGCTCGACAAAGGGCACCACCCCGCTGGCGAAGCCGAACATGGCGCGAACTGCCAGCACGCGCTTCCTTTCGGTTACGGTTTTGCGTGGAGCACCGCCGAAGTAGCGTCGGAAATCCCCCGTAATCTTGCGGATACTGCCGCTGTTGCCGCCGACTATGGATGCGCGGCCGAGCTCCAGCGCCAGGCTGTTGTAACTGCCCTTCGCCGGGTCTGTGCGGATGTCTCTGGTATCGCGGATGCCGCGGAAAGTGGCAGTGCTAACCGTACCGTTCTGCCGCGCGAATATCAGGTCGGATGGTACGGTCTCCCCCTCCGGAAGATGCAGATTCCACTTTTCGCTCCGCAGGCTGACCATGGCTGTGTTGTAGTCCGACAGCGGTCGAGCGAAGGTTATCATTCCACCTTTGCGCACCTCGTTGAACAGGTTGCTGTCTACCACAATGCCGGGGCTGGTTACAACGGTGTTTGCAAAACGGTAGATTACCTTATTGAAAACCGATACCGACATAGAGGTGTGCTTTTTGTCCAGATACGGTTCGTAGTAACCGAACTCGTAGCTTGTGGTATTGGCACGGCCGCCCAGCTCCGCTAAGGCATTTATGGCCTGCGCGCGGCCGCGGAAGTTGGATTCGGAATACTCCACCCTGCCTACCAAGCCCTGCGGTGAGCTGAAACCCATTCCCAGGGATATCTGGCCGGTTTTCTTCTCTTTGACATTGAATATGACCACGGCTTTTGCGGCGTCGGATCCGGCCTGTATCTCCGGCGGCTGAACATCTTCGAAGAGATCCATATTGAAGAGGCGCTCCACGTCGCGCTGAAGCAGTTTATAGTCTAAAGGCTGTCCGGGTTTGGTGCGGATCTCCCTCAGGATAACGCTTGTGCGGGTTTTCTGATTTCCAACCACGCGCACATCTTCCACCATCACTTCTGTGATTGGGATTGTTAGCACGCCGTCGGGGGAGATAAGGGCTTCAAGGTCTGGCCCGCCGGCGAGAGCGAGATAGCCTCTTTCCACGTACAGGTTCTGGATCGCCTTTAGGTCCTTCTCGAGGTCAACGGTGTTCATCACCGTGCCCTCTTTGGAGATGATGACCTTGCGTATGTCGGCCTCGGGCACCACTTTATTTCCTGTTATATTTATGCGGGTTATAACAGGGTGTTCGCGCACGTCGATGGTAACCACAATTCCTTCTGGGGTTGTCTCGGTGGAGGCGGAGACGGAGTCTTCATAGAAAAACCCCAAGCCGCGTATTCCCCGCAGGTCTGCCAGGAGGCCGTTTTCGGAGAAATCCATCCCGGGTTTGGTGTACTGCAGTCTCCCGATGATAACGTCTTCTGGGGTTTTCTGGTTTCCGCGAACCACCACCTTTGCCACCTTGGGGGGCTGTGCCTCCGGGGATTCTTGGGCAGCAACCGGTGTGTATATGCTGAAGACCGCAAATACCAGCGCCAAAACAAGGCGCCAGACTTTCATTTGCTCCTCCGTAAACTTTAGATGTAAGGCACTAATTTGCGCCGCAGCATAATGCGGGCGCGGTGCAGACGCGACTTCACGTTTTCAATGCTTAAGCCTGTGGCCTGCGCAATCTCCTGGTACGACAGATGCTGCATATCGCGCAGAACCAGAACCGTGCGGTAGTCCTGCGGAAGTTCGGCCACCGCGGCTTGCACAAGCTCGGAAAGCTCTCTCTGCTCATACAGGCGGTCCGGCGCGTGTGTCCAATCAGGCACCTGCCGCTCCTGGCGTTCTCCCTCTTCCTGTTCGATAATCTCCTCCAGCGAGACCCCGGTGATGGGCCTCATGCGGTCCCGCTGACGAAAACGGTTTTTGCACAGATTTAAAGCAATCTGACAAAGCCAGGTAAACACCTTGCTCTGTCCGCGAAACTTACTGAAGGCTTTAAAGGCCTTAACAAACGTTTCCTGTGTGAGATCGGCGGCATCTTCGTAATCCCCAACCTGCCTGTAGATCAGGTTGAAGATTCTGCGTTCGTACTTAGCCACCAACTCTTCAAAGGAGAGGTTGCGATCCTCGTCCTCTATTTGGCAGTTGACTTGCGGCGGCTGGTGCACGGCTGTTTCCACTCACACAGCCTCCCCCAGCAGGTGCCGGGCCGCCACAACAACCCAAAAAGGCTTACCCTCGGTTTCAATGGCAGTGCAGTCCAAGCCTGAAGGCAGAACGCAAACCAAAAGGCCCGCCGTCTCCAAGTATTGGCCTTGGCAAACTCTTCGTCTCGCCGCGAGCCCGTGGAAGATTGCCGTGGAAGCCTGCTGGACGGCACAGTCTGGTGTCGTCCAAGTTTTTGTTCGATAAAAGCCCTCTTTCATCCTGCCTCTTTGAGTTGTTGTGGTTTATACAGCCCATTTCGCAGTCGAAGAGCTTGCCAGTTCTCATTTTTGGTTTCCGGCAAGTCTTTCGTCAGAGAAGGGAGGCAGTATTCCCATTAACAGACTAAAGAGTGCCTGCCTCCATATTAGACCGCTTAGCACCAGCAGAGTTACCATGCTTCCGGTGGAAGCAAACGCTTTTTCAGATTCTTCTGCCTGCCGGAGGTGAAGCTTTGCATTTACTCTACTTCCTAGTTTTGGGCTTCGCGGAGGGTTTGGCCGGTTTTGGAGGCGCCGCGGGCTTCGGCTTGGGTTTATAGATCCTGGGATATTTGGTTGCCGGAGGCACCGCAGGTTTCAGCTCCGGCCCCCACATTTGGGGCTCCGGCTGGCCCATAAGCGCCACATGGCCGTCCAGGAAAACGAAGCAACCCTTGGAGTTGTGCCTCAAGGCAAGGCTCTCACCTACGTCGTTGGGGTTTTCGGTTGTGCCGGTGGATTCGAAGAGGAGCACAGTTGAGGCTGGATTCCCAAAGCGGCTCAGCGGCTGTCCGGAGAGCCTTCGGTTCATGGCGTAACTGCACGGATGGGTTTTGTCTGGATCGGATGGACAGTGAAAAAT
>JBMFPP010000021.1:10440-13973 GCA_049969055.1 Armatimonadota bacterium
CGCCATCGGTTTGCCGGGGGCAGTTTTTCGTCCCAATCTTGGGCGTACTGCAGCATTGCCAAGGCAAGCTGTTTCATGTTGCTCATACAGGTTGCTTGACGAGCTTTTTCTCTGGCATTGGTCAGCGCAATTCCGGCTCCCAACACTGCGGCGGTTCCCATCCCCCCGAAGCTTCTAAACGTCCCCGGCGGAACCCCTATGAACATCCTTACCTTCACAGCCTGCTCATCAGCTCCACAACTGAAGCCCGCGCCGTGTATAGAGTTTAAAGCCTGGCGAAGCTTCGAAGCGGCCGCCGGGTTCCCGGCCGTGAGCACCGGGGACAGAATGCTTCCAGCGCCTGCAACGGGTTTCAGATTTACGTAAGCCAAAAGCTTCGGCTTTTCCAGAAGGTGCGACCTAACCGCTGAAAAAGCTTGTGTGGATTCAAGAGAAACCGTCGGATTAGAAGCCGTGTTTAGGCTTTCTTCCGCCGATCTGCGGTCGGCGGCTATCAGCGCATACCGCCCCGACATGGCCATCACGGCTTTCGGCTGATTATTTCCATCAGTTGGAAGCAAAATCCGAAGAGTGCCGGCTCCAGAGCGCACCTCTTCGACTTTCGTTCCGGGCATCGAGCCTATCAGGTCGGCAAGCTGAGATGCTTGCTGTTGGACGGCGGCTTCTTCTTTGCCGGCCATCACCAGAACCCAGCTCGGCTTGGGCAGTATGCTGTGCAGGGCAAAAGCCGCATCGTTGCTCAGAAGGCCGGCTATCGGGCCGAATGTTTCTGCAACCGATGAGATCTGCGCGCCGATTTTGGGAAGGTTTCTCAGCTCACGCGCCGCCTCCAAAAAGCCGCCCAAACTGCCGACCGCCACAGCGGCCAGCACACCGGAGGGGATCGCCTTCAGTGCATCTCCTTGCACGTCCGGCAGGGCTTTCAGTGCTGCATGGATGCCTTGGGGTTTCCCGCCATCAAACGTAAGAACGGCGTCAAGTTGAAAGCCGTCCTGCGCAACTGATACAGAACCACCCAAGCTTGACGGCGCACCTGCCTTGGAGTTGCCTTGGTCAGCCGGTATGTTCATGCAGAAGGTAACCATTCCTTCGGGCATAGAAAGCAAGTTTTTGATAAGGGGAGATTCCCTGCCCAAAGTGCGGCCTTCCAGCACGTCGGCGATCATAGATTGGCTGTTGGAGATGAGAATGAGCTCCGGCATAGAGGCATATGCCAGGTGCAGTTTGCCGCCGCGGGTTTTGAACAAATGCACCAGGCTGTTTCCACACGGCACGGTCTCTTCTGAATCGTTCCTGGCGAGAGACAGAAGAATTCTTCGGACGGCTTCGGCTGCCTGCCTTGGATCCTTCGTTTGAACCATGCCAATGATGGAGGGGGCACTGCTACCTTGATCTGAATGGCGAAAAGCCACAACTATGCGCGGCCCCAATATCGATAGAAGCTCCGCCCGGAGGTCAATTGAAAGGCCCATTAAGTGGGCTAGCTGACTTAGAGCGCCCCAGAAGTCTTCCGCAGAAAATGTCTGGGAATCAGCACCTTCTTTCAGGAGTGCCATATGGGGACTTTCTGGGTCGATGTTGATATGGACGACCCCTGAGGAGTTGGATGGCACCAGGTCCAAAAGGCCCTGCGGCTGCTGAGCGACAGCCGGCACCTGCACCAAGAGGCACAGGGCAAACAGAGTCATCACCTTGTTCATTTCTTCACCTCCGCCGGTGATTTGGCGTCCGCGTCACGCGAGCGCGGCTGGACGGAAATCATCCCGGCCGCCGCGGCCCAAAGAACCGCCATCATGGTGGGAGAGTCCGGGTATTTACCCAAAACGACGTCTCTGTAGAGCTCTTCCAGAGGCACCAAAACAACCTCTTCAACCTCTTTCCACTCATCGCCGTCGCCCTTCTGCTGAACGGGCCGAAGTACTGCGGCGAAGTACAGATGCATGGTTAGGGAGGAGAAGCCAGGAAGTGGGTGATAAGCGCCTATCTTCTGCCAGAAAGCGGCTTCCACGCCGGCCTCCTCCGCAAGCTCGCGCGCCGCATGCTGAAGCAGTTCCTCTTCCGAATTTGCATGGCTTGCCCCGCCGGCCGGGATGTTCAGCACAAATCCGCCGAGCGGATGGCGGTACTCACGGACAAGCAGTGCCGAGCCGTCATCGTTTACCGCCAGGGTTGCCACCGCGTGTTTGCCGGCGTGATAAACCCAGTCGATCTTTCGACAGCCGTCCGGGGAAACCACGCGGTCCATCTTTATGGTGTAAGGGCCTATCGAGTAGCTCTCTGAAGATAGAACCCGCCAGCTGTGTTCTTTTTTTGGATTGGTGTTCACCTAAGCCTCCAGATCTTTATGCTTTTTCCGAAAGCGCCCTGTGAAAGGTTTTTGCCTGTGCCAAAGACTGCACAATTCATCATGCCACACAGACGAAATCTTTTCCCTCAATCCAACCGAGAGATGACAAAAACGCGCGTATCTGAGAGCGCACCCCCCTCACTCCTATGCACACCAGCAGGGGATCTCCGCGGTATTTTGGCAGGTCCTCGGGAGGAAACACCGGTGCGCCGCACACTTTTGTTCCTATTTTCCCGGGATCTATATCTATAAACCTCAGCACAGTGAATCCCAACTGCTGTAGATAGCGCGCCCAGTTGCGGCCGCTGTAGCCGGCGCTCCATATCTGCAGGGCGTTTGCATCTTTGAGGAAGTCCCTGCGCAGGTAGTGCGTTTTCAGCGCCCGAAAAGCCCGAATTGAATACCTTCCTTGAGTGCGGGTGAGGCGCTGTCGATGGTCTCTCCAGTAGAAAAGGACCTGCGGCACTTTAGCGAAGCGCGCTCCGTGCAGGCGCATACGCATCCACATGTCGTAATCTTCTGGCCAGGGTACGTCTTGGTATCCGCCGGCGGTCTCAACTGCGGCGCGGCGCATCATCACTGACGGGTGCGCAAAGGGAGATTCCACAAAGAAGTCCCTTTCTATATCCTCGTGCAGAACCAGAGAATTAATCCATTGTTCATATCTTTCCATGCCTTCCGGGAGAGTCCTGCGGGGAAAGCATCGAACCAAACAGCTCGCAAGCCAAACATCAGGGTGGTTATCCAGCAGTTCAACCTGGAGTTGGAGACGGAGTGGGTGGCACAAATCGTCGGCGTCCATTCGGGCCAAAAGTTCGCCGGAGGATGCATTGACGGCAGAGTTTAATGCGCTTACAATGCCAGCATGGGCGGTGCGGATGAGCTTCAAGCGGCGGTCGGCGGCGCAAAGGCGCTCGATCTTATCGGCGGTACCATCGGTGGAGCCGTCGTCGCAAACGATAAGCTCCCAGTCGCGGTACGTCTGCCGCAAGATTGAAGAGACGGCGCCGTATATCCACGGACGCGCATTGTAGGCGGGGAGTATTATGCTTACCCTTGGCACTTTTGGAAATCGAACTGCGGAGGCCCGGTCCCTTTCGCTTTTGGTTCTGATGCGCAGGGTTTGCTTCCCAAAATATGATTCGCGGCAGGTGCTTCAACATCCTTGGTATGGACGGCCGAAGCC
>JBMFPP010000022.1:0-13646 GCA_049969055.1 Armatimonadota bacterium
CTACAAGCGTGCTTGAACCCATGGTTCTGCTTTACCGAGCCACCGGAGATTCGCGATACTTGGAATTTGCCAACTACATCGTGTCCAGCTGGGATCAGCCAAACGGGCCAAAAATCATTCGGAGCCTGCTCTCTACGCGCTCCGTGGCCCAAACGGCCAACGCCAAAGCTTACGAGCTAATGTCCAATCTGGTGGGCCTATGTGAGCTGGCCCGCACAACTGGCGACCGCAGTTTGCTTAAGCCGGTCCTCATCGCATGGGATGATATAGTCCGCAAGCGCATGTACATAACCGGTGGAACCAGCCTCAACGAGTACTTCCAAAAGGACTACTACCTCCCCAACGAAGGCAACGTCTCCGAAACGTGCGCCACCGTTACATGGCTTCAGCTCAATCTACAGCTCCTTTACCTCACCGGGGAACCGATCTTCGCAGACGTGGCCGAGAAAATTATTTACAACCATCTTCTTGCGGCTCAACACCCGTACTCCGCCACTTTCTGCTACTTCACCCCGCTCTCCGGTTACAAGCGGTATACATCAGAAATGAACTGCTGTGTCTCCAGTGGCCCCAGAGGCATAGCATTGATACCTACCTTCGCCTATACGCTTACATCCAAAGGTATTTGCGTGAATCTCTACAACACGGGAATAGCGTCCCTGCCGCTTTCGCCAAAAGTCACTGTCGTCATCCACCAGCGTACACTTTACCCGCTTGACGGCGGGGTGGAATTGAACATAGATCCTTCTCACCCGGCCCGCTTTGCCCTGTCACTGCGCATCCCGTCTTGGTGCCCGAAGGCTGTGGCATCCGTCAACAAGGGCACGCCGATCGCCGGAAAGCCCGGAACTTACCTGAGCATTTACAGGCAGTGGCGCCAAGGAGACCGCGTTGCACTGAGGATGGAGATGCCGGCCGTCCTAATCAAAGGCACACACACTAACCAAGGGCTCTTTGCCATACGCCGCGGTCCGCTTGTGCTCTGCGCTGATGAAGCCCTCAACCCGAAACTGCGACCCATCACCATGGCCGGCCTGAGCGCCAACGCCGCAGCCGAACTCAAACCCGCCAGAAGAACCGGCACCGGTGCCGTGCGCGAGCGTGTCTTCGCCGCGCCGGGCTTCATGCTGGAAAAGCAAAACGGCGGGGATGTGAAGCAGACACCCAGAACAGTTTTCCTCATCCCCTTCGCTGAAGCAGGCGCAACCGGCGGCAGATACTCTGTGTGGCTGCGCGGCCCATCGTAGCCCAAGTACTGCCCCGTCTTTTTCCCCATCTGCCGCCGTTCTCTCCTGTTCCAAAACACCAACTGCAAAATATTTCCACCGGGGCCGCCTTTCGGTGCTGAAAACCAGTGTAAATACAATGTTATAATAGTAATGCTAAAGCTAAGTTTGCGCTGGGTGCTTGTTCAAAAACGGCTCTTTATCTCTCCCAGCGCAGTTTTGGAGCTGAGTAAAATGGCAAGAGATATTGTTGTACGTGTTGCAGGAGAAGGCGGCGAAGGTGTTATAAGCACCGGCGAACTTCTTACCAAAGCACTGGCACGCTCTTCTCTTCGCGTCTTTGCATTCCAAACCTACCCGGCCGAAATCAAAGGCGGCCCTGCAATGTTTCAGGTCCGCGCCGCCCCCCACGAACTTTTCTCCCACGGAGAGCAGGCAGATGTGCTCGTAGCTTTCAACGCGGAAGCTTGGGAACTGCACCACGGTATCTTAAAACCCGACGGCGTGTTGCTGTATGACCCCGCCGAAATGCCCTCTGTGGACGGCCGCGTTGCAAGCTGTGCCGTTCCCCTATCCGAAATATCGGCAAAGCGGATCGGCGTTAAACTAACGAAAAACGTGGTTGCCTTAGGCGCAGTTGGAAAGCTGATTGGCCTTCCTCTGGAGCCTTTGGCAAGCGTGGTTCAGGACAAATGGAGCCGCAAGGGAGAAGCGGTTATCTCCAAAAACCTGGAAGCCCTGCGCTTGGGTTACAGCTACGTAGCCGAACACGTTCCCGAACCGCTCTATTCCATACCAGAGCGCAAAGAGGGCCGCTGGCTTGTGCTTAAAGGCAACCAGGCCGTTTCAATCGGTGCCGCGGCAGCCGGCTGTAGATACTACGCCGGCTACCCCATAACACCGGCATCCGACATCCTTGAGTGGATGGCCGCCAACCTCCCCCGATTCGATGGAATAGTACTGCAAACCGAGGACGAAATCGCGGCCCTTGCATCCTGCATCGGGGCATCTTTCGCCGGCAAAAAAGCCATGACCGCCACCTCTGGACCCGGCATCTCGCTAATGGTGGAGCTTATAGGCCTCGCTTCAATGGCCGAGATTCCAGTGGTGATAGTCGATGCACAGCGCGGCGGCCCAAGCACTGGAATGCCAACTAAAACAGAGCAGGGAGACCTCGGGTTGGCGGTTTTCGGCAGTCACGGCGATGCTCCGAGAATTGTTTTGGCCCCGGCCAACGTTGAGGACTGCCTGTTTACCACCATCCAGGCCTTCAACCTCGCCGAAAAGTACCAGCTCCCCGTAATACTTCTCACCGATCAGTACCTCGCTCAGCGTACCGAGAGCATCCCGTACCCAGATTTGGACTCCGTGGAGATCATCAACCGCAGAACGCCAACCCCGGAAGATATTTTGGACGGTTACAAACGCTACAAAATCACCGAAGACGGCGTATCTCCCATGGCGCTTCCCGGAATGCCAGACACTCTCTACGTCGCCGACGGCCTCGAGCACGATGAATGGGGGCATCCAAATCTCACACCCGCAAACCACCGAAGAATGAGCCAAAAGCGCTTCCGCAAGCTTGAAGCCGCTTCGCGCGAGAGCGGTTTTGTGCGGGTTTACGGCTCCCCCGATGCATCCATAGGTATTGTTGGATGGGGATCCACCTTCGGCCCCATCCGAGAAGCCGTCGAAGAAGCCAACAAGCGGGGTGTACGCGTGGCCGCACTTCACACAAACATGGTGTATCCACTGCCCGAAAGAGAGCTTTCAGAATTCCTTGCGCCACTCAAATCGGTAATAGTTCCCGAACTTAACTATACCGGTCAGTTTGCTGTCCTTCTGAAATCCAGATACTGCAAAGAGTTCCACCAGCTGAATAAAGTGGAGGGCCTCCCGTTCTCTTCAGCAGAGATCCTCGAGAAAATACTGGAGGTAGCAAATGCCTAAAACCGCAGCAGAATACCGCGGCGAGGTTAAACCGATATGGTGCCCGGGATGCGGCGACTTCGCCGTCTTGGCCGCCCTGCAAAGATCGCTTGCCGCCCAAGAGTTGGACCCTGCCAAGCTGGTCATCTGCTCCGGCATAGGTTGCTCCGGGCGCACGCCAGCCTTCGTTAAATGCTACGGCTTCCACGGCGTGCACGGCAGAGTTCTGCCCACCGCCATGGGAGTTAAACTTGGCAACCCAGAGCTCACCGTTATCGCCGTCGGAGGCGACGGAGACGGTTTGGCCATCGGCGGAGGGCATTTCCCGCACGCATGCCGCCGAAATGTGGACATAACTTATCTTATGCTCGACAACAACATCTACGGGCTTACCAAAGGCCAATTCTCACCCACGTCCCTTCCCGCCGAAACCACCTCCTCCACCCCTTACGGAAACATAGAAGCAGAGCTAGACCCAGTCCTTCTCGCCATTACTTACAACGCCACCTTCGTTGCCAGAGCTTTCTCGGGCGTCCCCGCCCATATGACCTCGATCATCACTCAAGCCATTCAGCACAAAGGCTTTTCCTTTGTGCAGGTTATAAGCCCCTGCTTAACCTTCGCCTACCCTTATGATTACTACTCACCAAAAACCAAAATGATCCCGGAGGACCACGACCCAACAGACCGCATGAAGGCTCTGCAGTTGGCAATGGACCGTGAAGCCCTCTACATCGGCCTTTTCTACCATAACCCCGGTGCTCCGGACTTCTCTGTGAAGCTTGATGCTCTAAAAGAAAAGGCTTCCCAGCGCGGGAAAGGAGATATCCAAAGCATTCTCGCCGGATTTGAGTGAAACCCGCCCCCGCATTCTTCTCTAACTGCCGCAAAGCGCGCAAGCGCCTTGGGCCGCAGGGCTTATTATACCTGTGCTCCTGCCGGCGTGTTCGCGTTCGCCCCGCAGTAACAGCACCTGGAAGTTTTTCCTGCTACAGCCAAGCGCCTTGACGAAGCCCCCTAGTAAGGGTATACTGCTCTCTAGTAATAGTGCGTCTGAACACCGCCCTTGCAACAAATACCTGCACAAAAACAGGAGAAAAGTCTTCGCTCCGCGAAGACTATTGTGTGCAAGCGGACCAAACAACCGTAGTTTGTTAGTCAACTTTGTGGTTGCTAGACCTCTAAAACGAGGGTGTCTGGCTTGTGTGCTTCGGCAGGTCCAAACGGATCAGGCCGAATACGACGGTCGGTTGTGAGGAGGCAGTGCTTCAACGGCCTCCTACTCTGAGTGTTGTTCGCCCGAAACTCGGGCAAAGGCTGTTTTGTCATCGGCAGGAGGAACCCTTTAAGGGTTCAACTAGATAGGGGTTGCTTCTGCCCAAGGTTTATCACACCAGTTTTTCACAAACCAGCAAGCTGCCCGATGCCATCGGGCGCTTTCTGGAACTACACACGAAGCGAGGGATGGAGGTCCTATGAGCACCAGTTGCACCAGACCCATAAAAATGGGTCTTCTCATTGCGCTCCTGGTACTGCTCGCAGGAAGCATTGCCGACGCGGCAATCTACAAGGCCGTTTACTACGATGACGACTACGCCACCAGCTGGATCAGCCGTGACAACGCAAAGCGGGTCCGCGATGCCGCCGTTGCGGCAGGGTACACCGTTGTAAATGCTCAACAGCTGAAAGCCTGGATGGATGCCAGAATAGCAGACCGCGCCACAAGCGTAGTCATTTTTGCTGTTGACGTGGCACCCAACACAGTTGCTGAAAACAAACCGAACGGTGACCCAGATCCAGCCAACGCCACCATCAACAAGTACCTGAATGCCGGCGGCAAACTGGTTTATATTGCCGACTGGCCCTTCTACTACCAAGGCCTCCCCGGCGGCCAGCGCCGAGAGTGGGGCGAGGGCAAAGCCCGCGATATGGCCGGCTTCTACGTTGGTAGATGGGCCGGCTACAACGATGCCAACAGAGAAGTAACCATAACCCCGGCAGGAGCCGCTTGGGGCCTTACAAAAACGTGGATCAGCGTCCGCGCCACGGTCCCAACAGAGGTGGATGAGATCCTCGCCTCAGTGCAGACAAGCGCAGGGCTCGGCGCCGCCGGTTGGGTTAAAAAGTACGTCTTTGGTCGCCCCGGCGCTGGCTTTGTCCGCCTATACGACAGGCCGCTAGACAACCCAGCCGTCCTAACAGATGAGGATATCGCCCAGATTATCCGCGTCGCCAACTACTTCCCTATGGGCGAGGTCGCGCTTCCCAATATCACTATCACTGTAACAGACCGTACCGGCGCTCCTGTGTCGGGCCTTCCTGTTAAGGTTGCAAGCGCCGACCAGTCCAAGGTCTTTACAACAGACGCAGAAGGTAAATTCTCCTTCCTGGCACAGCCCGGAAACTACACCGTCTCCAGCGGCGACGTGGAGGGCTTCGAGCCGTTCTCGGCAACTATCACCGTGGGGGCGGCTCCAGAGCAAGCGTTTAACTTCGTCACCGACAGACTGCCAGTGATAGATCTCTCCACGGCGGCCGGCGTAGTTTGGAAGTATAACATAGTCGGCCAAAACTATCCTTCTGACCTGACCCCGGCCCAACCAGACTACAACGATGCCGAATGGCCAACGGTTAATGTTCCGGCAGACGTAACCGCCGTCAAAGACGATTTTTGGTTCTGGTACCGCGCGAAGTTCAACATCCCGCCCGACTTCCCGGTTGATAGATACGCGATTCTGTACAACTTCAACGTTGACGACAGCGACTACACATACATCAACGGCGTGCTCGTCGGCAACAGAGACTGGGACGCCGGCGGAACACGGCGCTATGTAATCCCGCCCGGTGTGCTGAAACCCGGTGAGAACACTTTCGCCATGCTGGCCTTCGACGGCACCGGCGGTGCTGGTATGACCTCCAGAGCGCCGAAGATCGCCGCGGGCTTCACGTTGGCCGGCGCATTGTACGGCAGAGTTGTCCCCGGTGTTGCAGGAGGTATGGGCACCGCTAAGGGCTATGTGGTTACCGCCACATCTAATGCCGACCCAACGGTGAAATTCACCGCCCAGGCCACGGGCAACAGCGGCCTTTACAGCATTCCGTTCCTCCTGCCGGGCACCTACACGGTGACCATCACTACCGTGGGAATTCCGGTAAGCTCCGGATACGGCTTTGTTACCGGAGCAATGCTCCCTGAGCCGGCAACACAAACCATCACCGTTGCGGCAGGAACGGCAGTAAAAGCCGCCGATGCAACTATCCCGCCCGCGGTTCACCTTGCCACGCGCTTCTTGCCCGCCGGAACAGGATGGCGTGCCATTGCCGTCGGCGCTTCTCAGCCAACCGACCTAACCCCGGCTAACCCCGCATACGACGACAGCGGCTGGATACCGGTGGTGCAGGGCGGCAACCTGAAGCCGTTCGATCCCCAGTTTAAAGACAACATTTGGTTCTGGGAGAGGCTGAAGTTCCAACTGCCGGCCAACTTCCCCAAGACCTGGGCTCTGCTCTCCAACTGGAACTTCGATGACGATGACATCACCTTCTTCAACGGGCACCACATCGGTTCCACGGTAGATACCACCGGCACCAGGCACTATGTGATCCCGCCGGAGTGGCTCAATCCGGGCGGAGAGAACGTCATCGCCATCCTTGGCCGCCAGGGCACAGGCGATTTGGGTATCACAAGCCGCTCTCAAGAGATCCGTCTCTATCCGCTTGGACCCAACTTCGTGCCTCCTTCGATCCAGTTCTTCCTGGAAGCACCTGCCACCAAGCTGGACGATAACTTCGAGGCTCCAGAGCTGAATCTCGGCAAGTGGTACGTTGCCGACGTAGGCAACCCTGCCAAGCTGGGCACCCATCGGATCGAGAACGGCAAGCTCATTGTTACCGCTCAGTGCGGCGATGTCTGGGGTACCAGTGACCAGTTCCGATATGTATACCAGAAAGTCAGCGGTGACTTCGAAGTCTACGCCCAGTACTACGGAATTACCGACGCCGCCGAGTGGTCCAAAGCCGGCTTGATGATCCGCCCAAGCACCGACCCGAGCGACGCATATGCGTTCCTTGCCCTCACGCCTCGTCAGCACAAGATTCGGCCGCAGTGGCGTCCGTCCAAGGGCGCTTCTGCAACCGACGGCGGCAGAGGCATCTGGTTCACAACGCCGCAGTGGGTGAAGATAGTGCGCCGAGGCACCAAGATCGAGTTCTACCGCAGTGATGACGGCGGCCAAACCGGCACCCGCGTTAACTATGTGGACGGCCAGAGCAACCTGCTCTACGCAATCGATATCCCCGGCCTGGCAAGCAAAGATGTCTTGGTGGGCTTCGCCGTCACCTCCAACAATACGGCCAAGAGGGTTGAGGCCACCTTCGACAACTTCATAGTCAGGCTTCTTGAACAACCGGTTCCGCCTGAGGCCGCGTTCAACGGGATCAACGCCGCCGGTGCTCCCGGTGAGGTTGTAACCGTCGGCTACTCCGCAAACGAGATCGTCCGGGGCATCACCAGAACAATGTTTACCATCCAGCTCGGCACAACCACTCCTCCGGGCGGGGCTCCGCTTACACCCGCCGGTGAGATACAGCCCGGTCCCATTGTCAAAGATCCCGATGCCCAAATCTCTTTGGCCGCGGACAAAGTGGTTGTGGATGCAAAGCTCGGTGCACCGATGAACGGCCCCGGATTGGTGTTCACAGTCCCGCTTAAGATCCCAGCCTCGGCTCAGCCCGGCACCATGTACCACGTAGAGCTGACTGATGTAACCATGCTCGATGCCTCCGGCAACGTGGTTCCTCTCAAGGTGTACCCGGCCACCATCTTGGTGACGTCCAAAACCGTCAGCGACATGGCACTAAGCGTGAAGCCGACCTTCTCCACCCCAGGCGGCATCGCTTACGTCCAGATATTCGCCAACGACAAGGTGGCCAACATTATGGGTGCCAATCTTAAGCTGGCCTTCTGGCGCGCAGATCCTCCCACGGCTCCAATTCCATCGCTCAAATCCGAGCAGGAAGTCCAGATCGGCCCGATTGCACCTCCTGACACCTTGGTGGGTGCCCGCGCCGCCGGCAGTGGTGAAGTGAACATCGCCGTGGCCACGTTCACCGAAATACGCGGCCCAGGCCTCTTGCTCACGGTGCCGCTCGTCGTCCCGAAGGCCGCCGCAACCAAGACCGTGTACAAGCTCGAGCTTGAAGGCACTGTGGTCATCAACAACGTTGACGTTCCAATTAAGACGGTGCCCGGTACGCTGACCATCAGACTGCGTGAGCGCGGCGACGTCAACGGCGACGGCTTCATTACGCCTGCAGACTGCATACTCGCCCTGCGCATCATTGTTGGCCTTGACCCGGTTACTCCAGAAGCGCTGGAAGCCGCGGACCTTAACGGCGACGGAAAGATCACCGTGCGCGAGGTAACGAGAATACTCAGGGCCGCCGTCGGCCTGATATCCCTGCACGACCAGGGTGCCGGCGGGTCCTACTAACCGATAGAGTTTTGGGGTGCCGGAAACGCTCCGGCACCCCCCAAACAATTAAGCAAAACGGCAGGTGCAGTGTCGGCACCTGCCGTTTCAATTTCTTCAAACAGGAACAGAGCTTTTGCCTATTTTTCGAACTGGGACGTTCCCAAAACGCGCTCCAGAGCGGCTTCAACCATCTTCAATCCCCTGTCTCCGGCTTGGTAGTGGCGCAGGTGGCCGTCTCCATCGAAGATGTAAAACGACGGCACGTACTTGTTCTCAAAAGCATCGGTGATTTTATGCTGGTTGTCCACCGCAATGGGATGCTTCAGACCGTACTCCGCCACCGCCTCCGAAACCAGCTCCACATCCGTATCCGCCACACTGCGGGGCATGTGCACCCCCACAATCCTCAAACCCAACGGCGAATATTTCTCGCGCCACTCATTAACCACCGGCATCACTTCCGAGCAGCTACCGCAGCTTACGGCCCAAAAGTGCACCAAAGCCGCACTGCCCAGAAGCTGTTCCCGTTTCACTGGACCGCCGTTCAGCCACTCGGTAGCGCCGTCCAACGATGGAAGCTCAGCACCAATCCTCATCGGCACCACACCTAAACTTCCAGCGTTTTCTGGCCAGGCTTCCACTCTGCTGGACACAGGCCGCCGCTCTGCAATGCATCCAGCACGCGGAGGGTTTCATCGACACTGCGGCCAACGTTCAAATTGTGAATAACCGCATACTGCAGAATCCCCTCCGGATCGATAATGAATAAACCGCGCAGAGCGATCCCCTGCTCCTCTATGAGAACACCGTAGTCGCGCGACACTTTCTTGGTGATGTCGCTCCCAAGCGGGAACTTTATGCCGGCGATTCCGTTCTTCTCCCTCGGCGTCTCGATCCAAGCCCTGTGAGAGTAAACGCTGTCAACGCTTACACCCAGCACATCGCAACCGCGCTGTTGGAACTCCTCGTACCGATCGCTCAAAGCCGTTATCTCGGTTGGGCACACGAAAGTAAAATCAAGCGGGTAGAAAAAGAGCACCAGCCACTTGCCCGCGTAGTCGGAAAGGCATACATCCTCTTTCAACGTCTTCAAGTTCTTGGTGCTCGGCATGCGGAAATCAGGTGCCTTCTCTCCAACTTTGGCCATATATTCCTCCTTAACCAGTAAACATTTGCGCTTCTCGCCGCACCGTGGGCAGGCTCTGCGCACCTCCTGCCCACAAGTGGGCACGCTCTCACGTCCAATGGTATTGTAAAAGGATCTGATCACCGGAAACAAACTTCTGCCCAAAGCTCCCCGGCAAACGTGACATAACTGCAGGAGTTGCGTCATTAAGGAGGAAGGTAAATTTTGAGGAAGCCTATCGGCGCAAGCTTGAACAAACGCGAAAAACCAAGGGGTTCTCCATCATGTCTGTTGGCGAGAATCTCGTTGAAGAGATACCGGAAGAAATAGTCGCCGAAATCCAGAACAGACTGGATGCCGGCGAACGCACTCACCTGGCTCTTTCCACAGACATCAACCGCGACGGCACTTTTGGTGAAAGCTGGCTTGTTGCAACAGACAAGCGTCTTCTTATAGTCAACCCAAACCCACAGCCGTCCCAAGACGGAAGCCAGGTTCAACCGCCAGTGGTTGAGGTTCCGCTCACGCAGGTCAAGCAGGTGGAAGCCCACGAGTTCTTTGGAACCGGCCTGCTTGAAATATCCACAGAGCAAGGCGAAAGCGAAGAGATCCTGTTCTCGCGCTCCTTAACCGAGAAATTCGCGGAAGCCGTTTCTGTGGTTGAAGATCTGGTCAAACAGGCCAAGCCCGAGGCTTTAAAACCCTCGGCAGAAGAAGAGGAAAAACCCAAGCTCAAACCCCCTAAGAAACCTCGGTGCCCGCAGTGTGGACGCATTCTGCCCCCCGGCTCGGAGCACTGCCCCGCGTGTCTCAAAAAGGGAAAACTGCTTGTTAGAGTCCTCCAGTATGCAAGGCCTTACTGGCATCTATCACTGCTTTCCTTCTTCTTAACCCTAACACTCACGGCGCTCGGCCTCGCCCCTCCAGCCCTTATGAAAGTGCTGATGGACCGCTCCCTTTCACCCCCGCCGGGGCTCCACTTAACCATGGATCAGCGCTTCGACACCCTGCGAATTGTTGTAATCGCCATAGGATGCGTGTACGTAATCAGGGCGGTGCTGTCGGCCGCGCAGAGCCGATTGATGGGGTGGCTCGGCGAAAGAATTATGTTCGACGTGCGCACCCAGGTGTACGAACACCTCCAGAGGCTTTCCCTCAGCTTCTACGACAGCCGACACCTGGGCAGTATAATGTCGCGCGTTACAAACGATACATCCGTTCTGAACGGATTTATCGTTTCCGGCCTCCAAAACCTCATAATAAACGCCATGACGCTTGTGGGCATCGGCGTGATTCTGGTGTCGATGAACCCCAAACTGGCAGTATTGGTGATGGCTCCTGCGCCTTTGCTGGCAATAGGAACCCGAGTCTTTGCCAAGCGCATACACGTGGTTTACCGCCGCTACTGGAGGCAGGTATCCAGCCTCAACGCCGCATTGGCCTCGTCAATAGCCGGAGTCCGCGTGGTTAAAGGATTTGCCCAAGAGCACCGCGAAAACCGCCGCTTCCGCAGTAGAAGCTACGACCTTTTGCGCGTAAATATGCGCTCTGTAGCCGAACGCACCTGGTACTACCCAACTATGGGCCTCCTCAGCTCGATAGGCTCACTGCTCATTTGGGCCGTCGGCGGTCCGCAGGTACTGCGCGGCCAGCTCACACTGGGCTCATTTACCGCCTTCACGGGATACATGTGGCAGTTCTATGCCCCTATCGGTGTTCTAACCGAAATCCACAACATTATTCAGCAGGTGGCAACTGCCGCTGAGCGCGTCTTCGAGGTTTTGGATACTGAACCGGAAGTGGCCGATTCCCCCAACGCCGTGGCAATCCCAAGAATCAAAGGCCGCGTGGAGTTCCGAAACGTAAGCTTCCGGTACGAAACCCAAGAGCCGGGAGACTACGTGCTTAAAAACATAAACTTCACCGCCGAGCCCGGAGAGATTATAGGCCTTGTAGGCCACAGCGGTTCCGGCAAAACCACCCTCGTAAACCTCCTGCTCCGCTTCTACGACCCCACCGAAGGCTCTATACTGATAGATGGCTACGACCTGCGGGACGTGAAGCTTCAATCGCTCAGAGAACAGATCGGAATAGTACTGCAAGAGCCGTTCCTGTTCTCAGGCACCATAGCCGAAAACATCGCCTACGGACGCCCAGACGCCACCCGCGAGGAGATCATCCAGGCCGCAAAGGCGGCCAACGCGCACAACTTTATCATCCGCTCGCCTGATGCGTACGACTCGGAGGTCGGCGAGCGCGGCGTCAGGCTCTCCGGCGGGGAAAAACAGCGCATCTCCATAGCCCGCGCCATCTTGAACAACCCCCGCATCCTCGTCCTGGATGAAGCTACCTCCGCAGTTGACACCGAAACCGAAAAATTAATCCAAGAAGCCTTGGACCGCGTAATGCAGGGTCGAACCGTGTTCGTCATCGCTCACCGCCTCTCAACCCTCAAAAACGCCCATAAGCTCTTGGTGTTGGACAAAGGCCAGATCGCCGAAATGGGCACCCACGAAGAGCTCCTCGCCAAACCAGACGGCATCTACAGAAAGCTTGTAAAAATTCAAACCGATCTAGCTCAGACGGTGGTGATCCCAGAATGATGGAACTGCGCTTCTTAGACCCGCACAAAATACGCCTAACAAAAGCAGGCGGCGGTTGGCTTCTCCTAGACCTCCAAGACGGAAACGAACCCGTGAAAGTAAAACCCGCCCGCAACTTCCCCCTCACCGATCCAGAACATTACGTCTCTCTCCTGACCGAGGACGAAAACGAAGTCGGCGTAATCTACGACACAAAAGAGCTGGAACCCCGATCCAGGAAGGCTTTAAGAAGCATCTTGGATAGAATATACTTCCTTCCGGTAATACAAAAGGTGCACAATATAACCGAAGAGTTTGGGGTTCTGCGCTGGGATGTCGAAACATCCAAAGGCCACCGCGTCTTCGAAGTTCGCGGCAGGCACGACATCCGGCTGGTAACCCAATTCCATCTGGTAATACGGGATATAGACGGCAACCGCTACCATATCCCAGACATCCGCAAGCTGGACCAAACAAGCAGACACTTAGTGGAGGTGATACTATAAAACCAGAAAAGTTCTTAATATGCGGAACCGCAGCGGCCGAGGGTTGGCCGGCGCTGTTCTGCCGCTGTCCGGTATGCATAGAAGCGAGAAAGCGCGGCGGCAAAAACCTCCGCACCCGCGCGGCATACGCGCTTGGAGATACCATCCGCATCGACTTCGGGCCCGACACGCTGGCCCACAGCTTTATGTACAAGCTCCCGTTGGAAAACCTCAAGCACCTGCTTATAACCCACTCTCATCAGGACCACTGGCTCCCCAGTGAGCTGTATTACCGCCGTCCGGGCTTCTCTCACGTTCCGGAAGATGCTGTCCTCCACATCTACGGCAACGAGCGCGTTATAAAAAGCCTCGAGGGAGCACTGCACGGCAATCTCGACCAATACCGCATCCAACTGCACCTCGTCCACCCACTTCAACCCGTGGATCTGGAAGACGGCGTTCAGGTTACACCGATCCAAGCGGCACACGCTCCGCAGGAAACCGCATTGAATTTTGTTATCTCTGTAAACGGCACCACCCTGCTTCAGGGAAACGACACCGGCTGGTACTCAGAGGAAACCTGGGAGTTCCTGGAATCACTGAAACTGGATGTGGTTCTGCTGGACTGTACAAACGGAAAAATCGATTCTAACACCGGGCACATGGGATGCTCGTGGGTGGTGCGTGCCCGCGACCGCCTCGGCGAGGCCGGCGCGCTGCCGGAAAACCACCGCTTCATTGCCACGCACTTCTCGCACAACGGCGGCTGGCTCCATGAAGAACTCGAGGAATACCTACTCCCTCGCGGCATAGAGGTTGCATAC
>JBMFPP010000023.1:0-13594 GCA_049969055.1 Armatimonadota bacterium
TCCGTTATGAGGGGCCCAAACCCCATAGTAAAGAAACGGCCATCCTGATGCTGGCGGATTCTGTGGAGGCTGCTTCCAGAACCCTTTACAAGCCAACCCCAAGCAGAATTGAAAATATGGTGTCCAAAATCGTCCACGCCCGTTTGGAAGACGGCCAGTTGGATGAAAGTGACCTCACCTTCCGCGATATTGAGAAGATCATCGCCTCGTTCACACGAACCCTGTGCGGCATGCTGCATGCGCGGCTGGAGTATCCCGAGCCGGTTGCATCCGCTCCCAGGAGGATCCCTGCCGATGTCTCTGGTGGTGTTGGGGCCGAACAGCCCAAAGCTGAAGCGGAGGAGGCTGAAGGCCCTGGCCAAGCAGCTGCTGGGCTCTGAAGGCCTTCCTCCACGTACCCAGGTAACCCTTCTGCTGTGTGACGATGCTTACATTCAAGACCTCAACAGACAGTACAGGGGAAAGGATTCTCCAACCGATGTGCTTTCCTTCCCCCAAAACGATCCTAATCTGCTCGGCGATGTGGTAATATCATTAGAGACGGCATCCAAACAGGCGGAAGAGTTCGGTCACAGCCTTCAAGACGAGGTCGAAAGGCTTCTGGCTCACGGTTTACTGCACCTGCTCGGCTACGACCACAAAACCTCGGAAGAGGAGAAACTTATGAAGGCCAAGGAAGACGCCGCTTTGGATGCTGTTAAACGGCTATGAAATCCAAACGCTCCATAGACAGCTTCAAATACGCACTGGACGGCATAGTACACGCGGTTAAAACCCAGCGGCACCTGCGGTTTCATTTTGTAATGGTGATGCTTGTCATACTGCTAGCGCATATCCTGCAGGTAAGCCGGCTGGAGGTGATGGCCCTTTTATTCGCCATCTGCCTGGTGCTTGTGAGCGAGCTTTTCAACACAGCGGTGGAAGCCGCAGTGGATCTCCAAACGTCCTCTTACCACCCCCTTGCGAAATACGCCAAGGATATAGCGGCCGGTGCTGTGCTTATTACCTCTTTAAATGCAGTGGCGGTTGGAGCCCTCGTGTTTCTCAACGAAGCAAGGTTGAGAAGACTTCTATCTCTCCATGTGGGTTCCCCCTCGCCCCCCGATGCTGGCGTGCTGATTCTAACCGCAGTAGTGCTGATGAGCGTTCTTATACTGGTTTGGAAGGCCAAAGGCGAGCGCGGTTCCCTTTTCCACGGGGGCGCCGTCAGCGGGCATGCGGCGCTGGGTTCGTTCTTGGCAACATCCGTCTTCTTCGTATCCAAGGGCAACATTTTAGCTTTCATCATGGCCTGCATTTTGGCATTTTTGGTTGCACAAAGCCGCGTTGAGGGAAAAATACATACGGTTTGGGAAGTGGTAGCAGGAGCGGCATTGGGCGTTGGAATAACGCTTATCATGTTCCTACTACCAAGCCTTCTGGCGAACGGCGCCGTTCGTTAATTGCTTCCTCTTAAGGAGATGAAGCCCTTTGGTTCCTGAAGAAGATACGGCAAACCTATCAATCGCAGTTGCAGCTATTTTAGTAAAAGCTCTGCTTGAAGCGATAGAGACAGCTCTTATATCAGTGCGCCGGGCGCGTCTCAACCAGCTTCAAGAGGATGGTGATGAACGTGCCGCCCGTGTTTTGCAACTGCTTGAAAACCCAGGCCGCTTCACAACCTCGATAGATCGAATTGGCGAAGTGGCATCCGTTGCCGGAGCTGTGGCGGCGTGGTTGGGCACCGTCCAGCTCTTCCGCACCTCGCCGTTGGGATCCTACGCCGCCGTTCTGGGTTTGGTTGCTTACATTGCGGCACTCTTCTTCTTCGGAAATGTGGTGCCGAAAACGCTGGCATCCATCAAGCCGGATTGGCTGGCATTGGCAACAGCCGGGTGGGTGGACCGCATAGCCGGGCTTGTTTATCCGATGGTTGCTTTCCTGGAGCGGCTGGCCGGTGCACTTGTGAAGGCCGGCGGCGGTGAGGTGTCGGACCGCTCTCCCTACGTAACCGAGGAAGAGATTAAAATCTTCGCTGAACAGGGCGTGGAAGTCGGTGAACTGGAGGAAGAGGAAAAGGAGATGATTCACTCGATATTCGAGTTCACCGACACGATCGTCCGCGAGGTGATGGTGCCGCGAATCGACATAACCGCTGTGGATGTTGATGCAAGCATTGAAGAGGTTTTGGAGGCGATCTTAAAGGAAGGACATTCCCGAATCCCGGTGTACGAAGGCACGATAGACAACATCGTCGGCATCCTCCACGCCCGCGATGTGCTGGATGAGTTGGCCCGCGCACATGGGCTGATGGGTCCCGGCGGAGAAAGCGCCCCCGCTCCAACCCGCTCCTTCAGCTTGGCGCAGATGCGCGCAGACGGCAAACTGCGGCCTCCGTATTTCATTCCAGAGAACAAAAAGATCTCAGAGCTTTTGAGGGAGTTCCGTGCCACGAAAACCCCGATCGCCATTGTTGTGGACGAATACGGCGGCACGGCAGGCCTGGTTACCATCGAGGATCTGCTGGAGGAGATTGTAGGGGAAATAATGGACGAATGGGACGTGGAAGAAGTAATGGTTCGCCCCATCGATGAAAACTGCGCGGTTTTCGACGCCCGCACACCAATAGAGGACGTGAATGAAGCTCTATCGGTGTCTTTACCGGACGATGAGTTCGAAACGATTGGGGGGTTCGTGTTCGGGCTTTTCGGAAAACTGCCGTCTGCGGGGGAGACAATAAGCTACCAAAACGTGGAGTTCACGGTGGAAAACGCCGATGGACACCGCATAACAGAGGTAAGAGTGCGCAAATCGGTTGAGGAAAGCGAACCTGAAACAACCGCCGACGAAGAGAAGCAGGCGAAGCCGAAAAACAACCAAACCACAAACGGCGAGGCAAACCAAAAAGGCAAGCAGAACTACTCGGCTTCTGGATAAGACCCGAGGACGCGAACAAACAAGCACTCGTGGCGAAGTTGTTCGATGGCGGCGGCAACCGGCGGGTCTGTGGCATAGCCCTGAACGTCTATGAAGAATAGGTACTCCCAGGGCGTTTTCTTTGTGGGCCTGGATTGTATCATGGTCATGTTAATGCCGCGGCTGCTGAAGGCAGAAAGGGCCCTGTAAAGCGCCCCGGCGCGGTGGGGAAGCGCCAAAAGAAGGGAAGTTTTGTCCCTTCCGCTTCGCTCAGGCTCGTTGAAACCGATTATTAGGAATCTCGTGCGGTTGCGCGGGTTATCCTCGATATGCTCGCGCAGTATGGGAACGCCGTACGCAATGGAGGCCGCTTTACCCGCCACCGCGGCACCCTCTTTGTCTTCCGCGGCGGCAATCGCGGCTTTCGAGGTTGTGGATACGTTGATGAGCTCCGCGTGAGACAGGTTTTCCATAATCCACCGGCGGCACTGAGCGTATGGTTGCGGCGATACGTAAACCCGCTTAATGTCTTCTATCCTTGAGCAATGCGAAAGCAAATGGTTAGCAATGGCGAGGTACGTTTCGCCGCAGATTTTGAGGTCGCTTTCAGTGAACAAGTCAAGGGTGTAGGGAATCACTCCCTCAGTGGAGTTTTCCGCCGGCACCACGCCGTAATCGGCCAAGCCCTTCTCCACATAGTCGAACACATCCGCTATGGAGTCCACCGGGACCGGATTCACACTGGCCCCGAACTTCTCCAGAACCGCAGTGTGGCTGTGGCTGGCCGGCGGCCCCCAATACGCCACAGTCGTCGGCTTTTGGAGGTCGCGGCAGGCCGACATGATTTCGCGGTAGATGGCCAGGATGTGCTTCGGTTCCAAAGGCCCCGTATTGAAAGCGTTAAGCCGCTCCAGCACCTTGGCTTCCCTTGCCGGAGCGAAGTTCGGAAGCTCCATATCGCCTTTTAGCTGGCCTATTTGGATCGCCAAAGACGCCCTTTGGTTCAGCAGTTCAAGTATTTTTTGATCCGTTTCGTCTATGCGCCGACGAAGCTCTTCCAGCTCCACTGTTAACCCCTCTAGCCGTCAAGAAGTTTTGGCAAACCAACATGGGCTAATTGAACGCCAAAACTTCTTGTTTGAAAAACAAATACTGGGTTTCTGTGCCTCGATATTTACTTCTACCGATTTTAAAGGGTTCCTTCCGAATGTTAAGGCAAATGCCGCCCGCAGAGAAAAAGCCGGACAGCTCCACCGCACGGCAGAGCTGTCCGGCCGCCTACAACGGTTCCTTAAGGCCTCAGCGGACCACCAGCGTCCTCGTCATGGTGCCGGTGCCGCCGCTTATTTGAGACATAACGCGCATAACCACCGGTCGGCTGCCCACGCCGGACATGGCAGACCTGTAATCCGCAACGTTCTGGATCACACGCCCGTTCACCTTAAGGATAATGTCTCCGGCGGTGATTCCAGCATCGGCGGCGCGACCATCCGGGCTGACGCGGGTTACCACAACCCCGCCGGGGATCCCAAAGCGCTCTTTCTCCTCAGCGGTGAGATTACGCACGGAAAGCCCGAGAACATCCGGCCTCGTTGTTTCCGAAGGCCGCTCGGGCTGAACTTCTTCGCGGTATCTGCCTTCGCGGATTCGACGCTGTAACTCCTCTTCAGACGGTCGCTTCTCGGTTACAACGGTCACAGTCATTTCCTTCTTGTTGCGCACCAGCTTCACCTGCACCTTTTCTCCAGGAGGTGTGCTGGTAACCGCATCTTCCAGATCGCTGAAGTTGCGTATGGGTTTATCGCCCCACTGAATAATCACGTCTTCAGCCTGGATTCCGGCCTTATCCGCAGGGCCCCCCGGTGTTACGCGGTCCACCAACGCACCGGCCTTAACACCGTAGTACTCGGCAAGTTCGGGAGAAAGCTCTCTGTTGCTGGACGCTGTTTCCACGCCAAGCCAGCCTCTTGTAACCGTGCCCGTCTTGATGAGCGAATCCAGCACGGCCTTGGCAGTGTTGATGGGTATGGCAAATCCGATACCCACAGACACCCCCACCGGAGACGCTATGGCAGTGTTAATCCCGATAACGCGGCCTTGGATATCAACCAAAGGGCCTCCGCTGTTCCCGGGGTTGATAGAGGCATCCGTTTGAATCATATCCCTGTAGCTTCGGATGCCCTGAACACCGTTCACTTCGCGGTTCTTCGCGCTGACCACGCCCACCGTGAGCGTCTGCCCAACGCCGAGGGGGTTTCCAATGGCGATGGCCCACTGCCCAACGCGCACCGTGCTCGAGTCGCCAAGCTTGGCCACGCGATTCGGCGGCACAGGCTGATCCAGGGTTATCTTCAAAACGGCTATGTCGGTTTTGGCGTCGGTGCCCACAATGGTTGCCGGGAACTCGTTTTTCTCATCATCTCCGAAGCGCACCTTCACCTTGGATGCGCCGCTAACCACATGCTCGTTTGTCAAAATGTAAGCCGTTCGGCCCTCCGCACGAACTATGAACCCAGAACCGGAACTGCGGTCCACAAACGGTTCGGGTTCAAGATCGAACTGCTCAAACCTTCTGAAAAAGTCTCGGAACGGAGCAAAAAACTCATCATCGGGGAACCTAAAGAAGAAGCGTCTAGAGCGCGACTCGCTTGGCTGTTCAACGCGCGTTGCCTGTATGCTTACAACGGCAGGCTCCACCTCTTCCGCAATAGCCTCAAATGCACGCTCCATTTGAGACAGCGCAGAGCGGTCTGCCGCCGACTGCGCCGCAACCGCAGGCTGTTGGCGTTCTACGGAGTTGCGTATAGATATCCCCAAAGCAAGGGATCCCAAAGCAAGCGCAAGCAGTACAATGCGACCCTCGGTGGTGCGAAGAAGCCTAAGCATATTCCCACCTTACCTCCTGGCGTATAGTTTGAAAGAGCTACGTTATTGACGGGCTGTTACTGCATTTTCCCTATCTTTGGACGTACAAGACTAAGCATCTGTTTCTTTGTTACCCGCTTTTGAGGAATTTACAACATTTAAGACCAACAACGGCGGCGCATGGTTCCGGCAGAAGCAAGCCGCGGAAAGGCCGCGGACGGCACGGTTGGAGGCGCGCAACCTTGCTCTAGCTGTAGGTTCCGTACTCCTCAACCGCTTCGAAGAAGGCCAAAACGTTGGCCCACGGAACCTCTGGCTCAAGCACGTGGGTTGGTGCCAGCACAAGCCCGGGAGCAAAAAGCTCTATCATCTCGCGAACGGTGTTTTTCACCTCCTGCGGAGTGCCGAACGGCATAACCGTCTGCGTGCCGATTGTACCCCAAAAAGCCAGGTGGTTTCCGTATTCGCGCTTGAGAGCCGGCAGATCCATGCACTCGGGCTGAACCGGATTTAAAACCGTAACACCTACCTCGATTAAATCCGGGATAATAAGGCTGATGTCACCATCGCTGTGGTACCAGATGGGTATATCGGGCCGCACGCTTCTGGCGGCTTCGATCACGCGCGCCAACCTGGGCTTCAGGAAGCGCCGCCACACCTCAGGCCTCATCATAAGGCGGTCCTGCATACCCACATCATCGCCCAGGCGTATCATGTCAACACCGGCCTGCGCAAACCGGCGCGCCTTGAAGCAGTTATCGCTGGTTATATGCTCTAGAACAGCTTCCACCACGGCCGGATTTTCTATGAAATCTTGGAATATCCTTTCGAAGCCGATAAGCTGCCAAGCAGTTTCGAAGATGTGTCCCACAAAGCAGTCCACGAAATGCCCTTCCGCGTGGAGGCGCTGTACTTCGGACTCGAGGTGGGCATGGCGGTATTCCGGGGTGAAGTCCGGCCACGGGTATTTTTCGATTTCGGCAACCGTGGTGGCACTGCGAAGCGGAAAGACATACCTAGCGAAGTGGTAGAAGCTCCCGGGAACTGCACCGGTGCCGTATTCGCTTGTGACTTGCGCGCCCTCCGGTAAGCCTTTGTAATAAGCCGAAAAATCCGGCATTTCCCTAGGGCCTGCAAAGCCAACCCCGCGCGGCTCCATGCCGAAGTAGGATGAGGGGTCTGTGCTTCCAGTTTCGCGTTTGAAAGTTTCGTAAAGTGCCGGTGTAAACCCGGCTTCTTTGGGACACTTATCGGGCCACCTGCGGTTGACGGCGGCCAAAACCCTTTCACGCGGCGTCAAAGCTGTACCTCCTTCAAAAAGCTAACACCCACCGCAAATGCGCTTACGGTTCACTGCAGTTTCTTATTTGCCCTCGCTTTCGGCATTCTCCTGCCCCAGCCGTCGGGTTCTTTTCGACGCATATACCCCCATCATCCAATCCGTTCTCTTGGTCTGGACGCATAGTGCAAGAGAATCCCTCGCCCCTTCCGCCGTTCCAGCTCCAGAAGCAAGAAGTTTTGACGTTCAATTAATCATTGTGGTTCTCAAAACTTCTTGAAGGCGACCTGGCGTGCCCTTCTTTCCCGAAGTGGCAGAAGGATTTTGGGAGATGAAGGCGGGTGCTTGGGAAACAAAAAACAGAGGCCCCCGCCCTTGTTTTCCTGGGCAGGGGCCCTATCAATTAGCTAGAAGCCAACCGGGTTCTCGGAGAACCTGCTAGAGCTTGGCCAACCCAACGGCGGCGCGCAGTATCTGGGTAACTTCGGCGATGGTAACCCTGCCGTCGCCGTTCAGGTCTCCGGCCGCCAACTGTTGAGCCGACGGCTTCAGGATGCCAACAGCGATCTGCAGGGCTATGGTGGCATCCGGTATGCCAACTCTGCCGTCGCCGTTGAGGTCTCCCTTAACAACCGTTGGAGCAGGCGCGCCGGGGATAACAGCCACCAGCGTCGGTCCGCCGTAGTCCAGGTTGTGGCCGGCGCCGCCGCCGCCTTCATAGCCGACCATCGCCAGCACGTTCTCCTGCCCGCCGAACTTCACTATCTTCGCCTCGAACGGGATTATCCAGTTCCGGTTCCACTGCCACACTTCAGGCTCACCACCGATCTTCACGCCGTTAACCGCCGTGATCTCGTTGATGTCGTCCATATTGAAGTCGCGCAGGACGAACGTCTCGGCCTTCTCCATCTCGGCGGGGATGGTGAAGTGCAGCCTCTGGACCCAGAAGCTGTTGTCCGGAATACCACCGGGCTGACCAGCGCGGCCGGCGGGACCGGCATCTCCGGGAACCAGCGGCCAATCTTCAAGCCAGGTGGATGTTGGTACGTTCTTGTCTGTGCCGGTATCCTTGTAGTTCGGGTCGATGTAGTCCTTGTAATCCGGCCTCATGGCTTCGAAGACGCCACTGTCTTCCGTAGTAGTGCCGAGGAACCTCCAGCCGGGCTTGCCGGCCTTCTTCAGATCCGCGGCGCGCAGGCTCATGCTAACCATGTAGGCGGGGATGGTGAGGGTTACCGAGGTAACCTTGTTGGCCTCCACCCCGATCTTCTGTGAGGCATTGTACTTCTCCAGCGGTCCTGCACCCAGCGCAGCCGTAACGTCTGCATCGCCGGGCGGGAACGTGGTTGTGAAGGTGCCGTCCGCCGCGGTAGAGAGAGTTGCGGTCCTCTTAGCACCTTTAACCGTCACAGGGACGCCGGAAAGCGGCTTGCCCCTGGAGTCCAGAACCACACCGGAGACACGGCCAACAGCCTCAACCTCACCGGAGTACAGATATTCGGCAGGGATGATCTGCTTGGGAATGGTCGGTGTACTCCAACGCAGTCTTGCAACGGCATCGCCGCCGCGCTCGTACATTTCAAACAGGACGTAGTACTTCTTGCCGGCCTCTAGTTTAATGGGTGCAGTGGCGGCCCACTCGGTTTCACCCTGCAGTCTCCAGCCGTCGTAAGGAGTGGTGGAGTCACCCGGGTTAGCCAGGTTGATCGGCTTATCGCTGACCCACAATACCACCCCGTCGTCGCCGGCTACGTAGAAGGTGTACTCCTCCGAGGTTGGAGCCAATATCTGGCCGGTCCAGCGCACGGCGAAGTCATCAGCGCGCACCTGCGGATGAGGAGCGCCGCCGCCCCATCCGAAGTTAATCGGGGCGTCGTAGCGCGTTGCAACCAGGTTGGCGGGGGTGAACACATCTGCGCGGTCGGGAGTACCGCCCAGGGCGGCATAATCCCACTGGTAATACTCACCCTTCAGCCCGTCGCCAATAGGAACGGCCTCGGTAGCACCGCTGACCACGTTGGAAAGCGCGCTGGCGTTCAGGTTGGCGTCGATGGCTTTCAAAGCGACGAAATAGTTCTGCAGGGGCTGGAGGTTCTTAATCTCCACAGTTTCTTTCTGACCGGCCGAAGCCTTCGCTTCAACCACTACGCTCGGGGCCACTTCCCAGATGGCATCGGTAATAGGCGCCAGGCTGTAGCGAACCTCGTACATGAAGGTACCCTCGCCGGGGTTGGTCCAGCTGAGCGTTAAGCTGTTCTTGGTGGCACCGGTAACTGCAAGGTCCTTAACTGCTGGCGGCGGGGTCTTGTCCGTAACGTCAACACCCAGCTGAACGGTCTGCGTTGGGTCGCCCTTCACATCGACGGTTCCGATGGGCAGTAGGATACCCTTGTAATACACATTGGCCTTGTAGGTACCCTTGGCCGCATACACCTTGAAGGCGCCTTTGTCATCCGTGCGGATGTAGTAGGTGCCGAACTCGTCCACGAAGGCCAGGCGCGAATTGGCCATCGGGCCGCTGGGACCCACAACGGTACCGGACAGCTCGGTAGTCAGAGGCTTGTCGCCGGCGGGGAAGTACGAAGCTACCCGCGCAATCTGCTCCAGGTCTTCGTCATTGAAATCACCGCGCCAGTTGGCATCGCCCCAAGGGAAGTCGTATATGAACAGGAACCCGGCACCGGGGCGGCCGATATTGTTGTAGGTTTTCACCCAAGGCATGGCCGCGTCTGGGCGCCCTTCCGGATTGCCCAGCACGATATCAACATCGGCCGGCCTTGCCGCGCGGGCGCTGAGCCAAGGCTTTGTGAAGCCCCACTTCTTGCCTTCCTCGTTGAAGATTGTGGGAGTGCGGATATCGTTGTAACCCCATCTTGCCGGCCAGAAGCCCAAAGCCGCCGCCGCACCGGAATCGTTCCACGCGGGCCTGGTTCCGTCAGGCATGCCGATGTAGTATGCGGGCCAGTCAGCGAGGTAGATAACTTTTCCACCGGCATCCAGGTACTTGTTGAACAAGCAGTTAACGTTCGGCTGAGGCGGATCTCCGATCGGCTCCATAACTGTGTCCGGAACAACGTCGTTCGCCATCACAACAACGCTGGGATCGCGGTCCTTGAGCCGGTCAAGCATGAAAGTACGCAGCTGCTGGGCATCTACGCGCTTGAACCCTTTGCTTTCCATGTATGCGGCAACCTGGTCTGCATACTCTGCGGGCATCCAGCTCAGCGCATAGCCTTCATCGCGGAAGACCACTTTGTGGATTGCGGCGCTTACAGGAACAGCACTTACCAGCACCGCAACTGCTAGGAACAGCACGAAAACCGTGCGTGGTTTCATTACGGAACCTCCCTCTCTGTTTTCTTCTATGGCACGCTCAGCGGAGGGCGAAATCCAGTGCGTGCCGCACACAAACCCTCAATTCGGAAGCTGCTTTCCTCCGCTTCAGGCGCAGCTCCGCAAACCCAACATCACCTCCAATGCAAGCCACCAGCCCGTTCTCCTCACCGCGCTCACCCCACACGCGGTGAGGCGGAACTAGTGACTGCCAACGACTTACAAAATACTTATAGCACGAGCCTCGCTTACTGTCAACGTTCTGGGCGCAAATTGCACGGAGGAATTTTCCGCCTTTTCACGGCTTGCTTTACTACCAACGCATGAAGGCAGGCGCTTTGGGACTTCCATCTTCAGCCCCTCTTCCGCAAGCAGGCTTGTCATCATTCCCGGCCCATTCCAGTTCCAGGATATGGGGAAGCAAGCACTCCATTCTATCTGAAGAGGAAGTTTGCCTTCCACAGCCGCAATCAAGACAACGCTAATACTCCCTCTCGTAATCCACCAATCCGCACAAGGGCTGAGAGGAAAGATAGCGCTCCAAATTTCTCACCAGCAGTTCCACCTTGCGGCGCTGAAGCTCTTCGGTACTACCGGATGCGCAGTGCGACGTTATTAAAACGTTTGGAAAATCCCAAAGTGGGTGCTCGGGAGGAAGCGGTTCAGGATCGGTAACGTCCAGGCATGCGCCGGCGATGCGACCCTCGCGCAAAGCATCAACCAAAGCGTTAGTGTCAATAAGGGCCCCACGGGCGACGTTAATGATCCAGGCGGTTGGCTTCATTTGGGCGAAAGCCGCGGCGTTAATCATGCCCCGCGTTCGGCTTGTTAGCGGGCACGCAAGCACAACAAAGTCGCTTTCGTTAAAAAGCCTCCCCAGGTTATCTCCCCCCACAACATCGGTCACCATCTCCAACGGCTCAGGAGTGCGGCGGGCACCTATGACATGCATTCCAAGCGCCGCGGCTCTCTCCGCAACACCAAGCCCGATCGGACCCAGGCCGATAATACCCACAACCTTCCCCCGAAGCTCGCACTGTTTAAGGTGGCGCCACAAGCGCGCACGAGTCTGATCGTGAAACTCACCAAGGCGGCGGGCAACGTAAAGCATAAGCCCCAAAACGAACTCACCAATGCAGGAGCGGTAAACCTCGCCGGAGTTGGTTAGGATTATGCCGCGCGGGCGTGTGTGGCCGATTATGCCGTCAACACCGGCGCTGGTGGTATGAAACCACCTTACATCCGGAGCGTTTGCAAGGGCGTGGGTCCAAGCCTCCGCTCCTTCTCCGCGGAAAAATATCTCGACCCCGGGAAAAGGGCCCGTGCGGCTTCGGTCATACTCAACAAGCTCAACATCCAAACCGCGATTAACCAGCTCAGCTTCAACCTCTTGAACCCAATTGGGGGGTATAAGCATCTTCGTGCGCATGCTGATCCTTCCCATGCTCATGCGTTTTTGGTGGGGACAAGCGTACACCTGCCCCCGTCCCCGTTCCTTCTCCCCCTGCGAGGAGAAGAGAGCACCAGGTCCCCCTCTCCCGACACTGGGAAGAGGGGTAAGTGGCGAGGGCAAGCCATATATTCACCACGGCTTTGATTTCATCCCCCACAAACACCCTCTTCGCCCTTGGCGCCCAGCACGCTGTACTCCTCAAGCAGGCGCAAATAGCACCGGTATTCGTTCAGAGATACGCCCGGAGGGGTTTGGTGATCCACCCCCGGTATAAATCCGCCGCTTCGCATAACCGGCAGAAGGCGCTCAAACTCTCGGCGCATGGCTTCCTCGCCTCGGGTCATCACCATCTTGTCGTAGTGGCCTATCATGCGCAGGTGCGGATGTGCTTTCCTTAAAGCGTTTGCATCCACGCCGGCCTGACGCTCCAGTGGGAGGACGCCTTCCACCCCAACTTCCAACAACCACGGAACCATCTCCGTTACATCCCCATCGCTGTCCACAAAGATAAAAACTCCCATTTCTTTGAGGATGGGAACCACCCTGCAGTAGTAAGGCGCCAGAAACTCGTCAAAAAGCTTTTTAGAGAGCATCGGGCCGTGGTTGTAAGACATATCCTCGGCGAAGGTCATAAAAGCTGGATGGCAAACTTTAGATAGACGCCGAAGGATGCGGACGTGATGGTCGGCCAAATCGGAGTTTATGCGGTGCAGAAGGTCCGGCTGATCGTAAAAGGCAAAAAGGTGCCTTTCGATGCCCATCAGGGACCTTGGCCACCAAAAGAAGCCCTCCAGCGTTATCCAAACCACGGCCTCACCGCAGTCCTGGGCCTGTCCCCAAACGCGCAGTTTCTCGAAAACCGCGTCCGAAGTATGGTAGAGAAAGGGCCGAAGGGCGGTATAATCGTCGTTGCTGGAAACAGAGCCTTCCACAGGATGCGGCGGGCGCACCACAGCTGGGTCGTACGGCCTGAACCAATGCTGCCAGTACGGGTCCAACCCGAAGTAGCTGCATGCATCCTGGGCGTCCACGGGAAGACCCTCCTCCTGCCATCTCTGGATGGTTTTATCCCACCAAGCGGCCCATTCTATGCGCGGCAGGCGATCAACCGGCTGAAAGTTCATCACCGCTTTGAATCTTTCGAAATGGTTCACGGCTGTGGTCTCCAAACTGTTTTCAAAAGCCTGCCAGGAGCGGCGGTCCGGCATGGGCTTGTGCGCAACCTGCCGGGCCCGCCGGTTATGTTCCCCGAACAACTTTCTCGGCTCACCTGCTTGCCCTCATCCCCAACCCCTCTCTCGCTCTCCGATGGGAAAAAGAGGCATTTGGTACCCCTCGCCCACTTGCGGGCGAAGGGTAAAGGGTGAGGGCCGGTGCCTAGCTACTACGTTAAACTACCCAAGGCTTTCGGGCCGGCCTGCTGAGCATTTTGTTAGCTTCGGCATCGCCCTTGAAGCGCTCTCTCTTCGGATCCCACTCCAACTTTCGGCCGCCAAGCCGCAGGGAGATGTTGCCTATGTGGCACACAGTAACCGACCGGTGGCCGATTTCGGCGTGGCAGATGGGTTGTTTGCGGGTGCGAATGCAGTCGATAAAGTTGCCCATATGATCGTTGGATACATAAAGCCGTACAGCGTTAGAGGGCAGAGGATCCTTCAGCAGCCTTTCATCGCTGGCGCGGATGGTTCCGCGGTTCACAAAGATCCAGCCCTCTTCGCCCTCAAACAGCACGCCGTTCTCGCCCTTGTTTGAGCATAGAAGAGTTACGC
>JBMFPP010000024.1:0-13560 GCA_049969055.1 Armatimonadota bacterium
GTTTCGCCCGGCGCCGTTTTCGGCCTTGCGCCCTGCGGAAGACAGCAGGCCCATGTCTCTGCGCCTTTAGTATAACACTATGGATCATCCTTATCAAGTTGAATTGCGGAAGATGAAAAAGAAGCCCGCCTTTCCTCCCGAGGGGTGGGGGAAGGGCGGGCGCCTTAAGGGGTGGAGAGACTACCGGACCGTCATCTTAACCGGCGGGACAGTGTCTTGTATCTCCGGGTTGTAGTACAAGTAGGCTTTGGATTCCGGCGTTTGCGCTCTCAACGGATACTTCGCTTTGAGCCTGTAGCTGAACGCTATCGGCTTGCCTGCTTCGATCTTTTCGAAGTAGAGGATGATCTGGCGGCCCGTGAAGCTGTACTTCTGTATGACCTTTTCCCCCACCAGCTTCGCGAAGTCCTCCGTCTGCACCTCAAATCCGGGCGGAGTGCCGAGGTCCACTATAACCATGTTGGCGGTGCCAGGGCCGTTGTAGGTGATCCTCACGGCGGCTGTGACGATCTCGTTGGTTTCAAGCTCGGTGCGATCGTACTTCAGGTCGATATCGATCAGTTTGCCGGGTTCGGGCTTGATCTCGGTCCACGGCAGGTAGTACACGCCGGTGATCTGGTAGAAGCTACTGCCCTTGCCGGCGAACTGTATCTGCACCTCGTTATCGCCGTCTTTCACAAACTGCTTGGCGGAGATGAGGCGCATCACATCGGAGTCTTCCGGCGTGATTGTGAAGGAGGAGACCTCCTGGCCGTTCACCAGGACTTTTACGGTTGCATTGGTATCGGATGCGGCGCGCTCCAGCGAGGCGACCAATGCCTTCAGCGCCAGCACCGTTGCTTGGGTGGAGTACCAGGTGCCGTTCGGGTCCTTCACAGAAATCAGGTAGGCCAGGACTTTGTTTGTCACCTCTGGATAGCCGCCCGAGTTCACGAGCGCCAGAGCGATGGTAGCTGTCGCCTCAATGTCTGCAGACCTATCGCGGGAGAAGGTGAGGGTGCTTATGCCGGACTTCCAGTATATCTTCCCGTCTTCCTCAACCGCCATGCCGATGAGGCGGTTCAGCACTTCATCGGCTTTGGGGTGCTTGGCCGCGACGAGGGCGTTGGCGATTATGCCAAGGGTGTATGGGTCATCGGCTGCGCCGAGGTTTGCGGCTATGTAGTTCACGCCGCGGGTTGCCTCGGAACCGGTGTACCCGCTGGCGAGCAGTGCCCAGGTTATGTAGGCCGTGGGCAGGATTTCGTTGTGTTGGATGCGCCCCCAGCTTTCCTCATGCAGGTATTCTTTGTCGGGCTTCCAAGAACCGTCTGGTTCCTGTTGGGCGATGAGCCAGTTCTGGGTTCTTTCGATCACGGCTGGGTCTATCTCGAACACCTTGGACATGTCGAAGAACTCCATTAAGCCGTAGGCGGTAAGGACTTTGTTTGCCGGGGGATTTCCGAACCAGCTGAAGCCGCCGCCGGGGACTTCGTACGACAGCAGTCTCTGATATCCGAGGTTTATGTATCCCTCGGCTTTCATTTGGGTTTCAGGCGAAGCCTGACGCGTCTTCTTCAGGTAGTCCAGAGCCAGAACATTCGGGTATGTAGTGGACGATGTTTGCTCGAAACAGCCGAACGGCATCTGGAATATTTTGTCCATTCCCTCCACCAGTTGAGAGAAGACGCCCGGGTACACCTTCACCAGGATGTTGGATGCGCCGGCGATGGATTCCAGCGGGATGTGCACAGTCTTGGTTACATCTTTGTCGAGCCGGTCGTTGATTGTAACTTCCACGCGGGTGCCGTTGGGTCGGATTTCCACCTCACGGCGAACAGCATCTGCGCGGTTGGTGCCGAACGCTTTAACGGTCAGCCGCTGGAAGCCGAGCCCTGTTACTCGGATCGGGAAGCGCACACCTTTCACCTCGTTGGGGCCCACAGTGATCTGCTGGACCATCTCGCCAAGCGGTTCAAACCACGGCTCCGGAACGGCCTCGAGTCGCACAACCTGCGGTGTGTCTAAGTAGTTGTACACAGCCACCGGCACGGATACTTCATCGCCTTGGGTAAGCGACACAGGGAAGTCGATGTCCACGAAGAATTCCTGGAACACGCGCAGAGGGGCGTCCTTAGAACCGAGCAGGCCGTCCCGGCTGGAGGCGATTGTGGAGATGCGCCAGGTGGTGATGCTGTCTGCTATGTCCACATCAATGGCAGCCTGTCCGGTGGCATCTGTTATCACCGCCGGGTTGCTGTACAGCGTTTCGGGGAAGAACTGGCGTATGCGCACATCCTGCTGAGCCTGAGGCGCGCCTGCTCCGCCAGATGTATCGGCGGTGCCAGTTGGCGGTGGTGCCGGCGCAGGTAGCCCTTCTTTGGCCGGACCGAGAACGACTTCACCGTCGCGCCATATCGGCGGCAGCCAAGGGCCTCCACCATCGGGCCTGCCTTGACCGAGCAGGTACGGATCGCCGCCGGGCTGCCAAGCCGCAACGATGTCGTCTTCAGTGTTGGCGATGCCGTCCGGACCGTAACTGCGCATGGTGAACCCGTTGCGGTAGCTTTCACCCCACATCGGGTTGAATTCGTACAACCGTCCCCACTGATCTCTGATCAACCAGAACATGCACCGCGTCTTGACGAGAATATCCACGCCCTCTTGGCGGGTTGGATAGCGGCCGTACCGCTTCAAGAACACCTGCATGGAGATGGCGTACTTGCGTGCGTCATCCAACACCCGCTTGCCCCACTGCTCCATCAGCTTGCGCATCTTTTCGGAGTATGTGTTCACAGCCAGGCCGAACGAATCCGAGGACTGCGGCAGTGCTGCAAAGAGCACGGCCGCCGCGAGCTGTCTCTTGGCGTCAAGCTCGATCGGCTTCACCCCGGGTTCCGGCACGGGAGGTGTTACTATATCGCCCAGATCTATGGTGTGGATTTCGTAGCGCGGCTGTAGGATCTCTTTCTCCAGCAGGAAGTAGACCTTCTCCATTCCAGGCTGCATTTCCTGAAGGGCGAAAACGCTTTCATCGACAATGTTCACCCCGAGCGCGGCAACCACCGGGCGGTTGTTGGTATCTGTGACCTGGAAGCCTATGGTGGCTTTGCTACCCGGCAGGTATGACGCTTGGGGTATGTTCACCGTGATGTTCAGATCGTTGGCGGGGCTGACGAAGATAACCTGGGTGTCGCGGACGATTTGGCCGAGCTTGGTGATTCGGTAGGCGTGAACTTCGAGCGTACCGGCCAGGTCGTTGGTGAGGTTTACCAGCAGATCTGCGCGGCCGTTGTTCAGCTCTGCGGCTTTGGTGAGGGCGGTTTGGCGGTTTTTCACGAAGTCCACATAAACGGTGCCGCTCTTTACAGGGCTAAGCACCGTTACCGCTACCGACTGTCCCACCACGTAGATTGCTTTATCGGTGCGCACCAAGAGCGACTCATCCCCCCAGGTGCTGCTGACATCGAGTTTGGTGCTACCAGATCGACCAGCGGTGTCTGTAGCCACGGCGGATATGGTCATGTAATTAGTTTCTGGGGTTATTTCAACTGCGGCAATGCCGGAAGCGTCGGTATCAGTTTCGATATTTTGCTGTTGTGCGGTTAGGCGTAAATGGGTTTTTGCCGGCGTTCCGTCTGGATACGAGGTGACTACGTACACCAGGTTGGGGACTTTCGGCACTAGGTTGGTGCTCTCGGGGATGATGGTTACTCGGATTGGGTCTTTCGCAATCGGAACAGTGCTTGTGATGATTTCCTTGTGGTCGGCGGTGTCTATGACAGTTGTCTCGATTTTCACGAAAGCGTTTCCCTGCTCCAGGGGTTGTCCGGCGAAGAAGCTTGGCAGTTTCTGGCTGAACTGGAAATGTCCGGAGGCATCCAGCGTTCCCTCTACGGTGGCAAAGTCGTTGAACCCGATGTCGAATGTGGACAACTTCACGGTTACTTTGCCAGCCACCGGCTTGCCGAAGAAGTAATCCGCCTGAACGTCGCCGATAAGGAGCTCGCCCGGGAGGTAGAAGGTTTTGTCAGATTTGAAGGTGACTTTGAACTTCGGCAAAACATAGCGGTCCACAGTAATAACCCGCTCTGCCGTGTCGTTGCCCATGGTGGCAACCACTCTGTAGCGGCCCAGGTTTATCTCGTCGGCAAGTTGGAAATCTGCGGCAGCCACACCGAAGTCTGAGGTGACAAGCCGTCGTTTAAAGACCTTATTGCCTTTGGAGTCTTCCACGTGCAGGGTTATTGGCTGACCGGCCATGGCATGCAGGTTAGCCGAGCTGAGTGCCAATGCGCGAATGTGGATTACCTGTCCGGGTTGGTAGAGGGGCTTATCTGTGGTAAGCAGTATCTGTGCTTCGCGTTTGATGGTTACGTCCTGCTCCACAAGGTCGTATTCGCTTCCGGATGACACTTGAACGCGAAGTCGGTAGCGGCCCTCAGGCAGAGGTGGGACTTTAAAAGAGATGTCGGCCGTACCTGCGGTGTTGGTGGAACCGACGTAGAGGATTCTCGGGACACCAGGTACGCTTACCAGGTTGCCCTGGGCGTCTCTGCCGGGGAGCAGAGAGATCCTAATGCCGGCCTTCGGAATTGGTTCGCCAGTTAGGTGATCTTTGGTTGTAATGCGGAGCGATGCACGGCTGTCAGCAAGCCACGAAGTTTGGCCAAGCACCAGCGTTTCCAGGCGCGGAGTGCTTTCGGCGGCGAGAGCGGCCGCAGAGCATAAGACCAGCATCGATATGAAAAGTTTCATGGAGAGTCGCAGGGGCATAGGTTATTTCCTCCTTCCGTATGCATATACGCACAAGGCTGCGGAAACTAACATTCTAGAGCGTGGTGTTACCACGAGAAAACATGCTCATTTTGGAGGAGCGGACGTAATTTGGGCGCGGCTTACTTGACGCCGTGTTGTCAAGCACCTATAATTCTCCTCAGACTGCTATCATTTTTGACGCCGTGCGACAATACATATTACCCAAAACGAACCGCATGCAATCCTTCAGCGGAGAGCACCGATGATTCAACAGCCACTTCCGGCGGAATATCAAACACTGTCTCCGGAGGAAACCGATAGGAGAATTGCCGAGGCCAAGGAGCGCCTTGGAGATCGGTTGGTTATCCTTGGGCATCACTACCAGCGCGACGACATAATTAAGTTCGCCGACTACACCGGTGATTCGTTTAAGCTCTCCCAGTTAGCCGCAGCGCGGAAAGACGCCGAGTTCATTGTGTTTTGCGGTGTGCACTTTATGGCGGAGAGCGCCGACATCTTAAGCGCGGATTACCAAAAGGTGATTCTGCCCAACCTCAATGCCGGATGTTCGATGGCCGATATGGCCGAGATTCATCAGGTGCAGGAATGCTGGAAGGCTGTTACCGAGGTTTGCGGCGACGGAACTATACCTATTACTTATATGAATTCGGCGGCGGATTTGAAGGCTTTCGTTGGAGAAAGGGGCGGTGCCGTTTGCACATCTTCTAATACTCCGGTAGTCTTCAAATGGGCTTTCGAGAGGGGAGAGCGTATTCTCTTCTTTCCGGATGAGCACCTGGGTCGCAATACGGGGGTTAAGCTTGGAATCCCACTGGAGCAGATGCCGGTTTGGGACCCCAACGCCGAGCAGATGGGTGGGCTTACCTCAAACCAGATCAGGAACGCCCGCGTAATTCTTTGGAAGGGTTATTGTTCGGTTCATGCGCGCTTCACCGTGAAGCAGATACAGTACGCCCGCAAGGTTCATCCGGACGTTAAGGTGGTGGTGCACCCAGAGTGCCATATGGATGTTGTGCAGGCGGCTGACTGCGATGGTTCCACGGAACAGATAATAAAGATTGTGGAGTCGTCGCCCGCCGGATCTAAGTGGGCTGTTGGGACGGAGATAAACCTCGTCAACCGGCTGCAGAATCGCAATCCGGACAAGCTGGTGTTCTGCTTGGATCCGATCGTCTGTCCGTGCTCCACCATGTACAGAATACATCCGCGCTACTTGTGCTGGGCATTAGAGAACTTGGTTGCGGGGCGTGTGGTCAACCAAGTTAGTGTTCCTTCAGATACCGCCCATTGGGCCAGGGTGGCCCTTTCCAGAATGTTAGAGCTGAAGTAGCCGGCACAGAAAGCACCAGTCGGTTTCCACATCTTCGAGAGAAGTGCATTTTTACCCAATAAGGAAGACTCTTTTTCTTTGCGGCGAAGGATAGGTTGGTTAGATAGACGAGTGAGGAGCCTTCTATGCCGCGTGAGATTGTTACCGGGGATGGAAGCTCCTTTTGGTTCCGCAGTTACGAGCTTCCGCCTCTTGGACCGAAGGATGTTAGGATAGAGGTTGAGTTTGCATCTCCCAAACACGGCACCGAACTGCATCTTATCACTGGAAGCGTGTTCGATAGGAAGCGGTGGGACCCGGAGCTTCGTATGTTTCTGCCTCTTCCAACTGATCAGCAGAGGATTGCGTCGGCAGAGCGCGGTGTCGGGAACATTGTTGTCGGTACGGTGAGTGCTGTGGGTTCCGATGTTTCGCGCTTTTCTATTGGCGATCGGGTGTTCGCTTACGCTTCTATTCGGGAGGAGCATCAGGCGCCGGAGGGGCTTTGGTACAGCGCCGCAGGACTCAGCAATGTCGATGCAGTGTGCACGGACCCAGCCCACGTCGCTTTTGTGGCTGTTCGAGACGGGAATGTGCGAATAGGTGATACCGTGGCCGTTTTCGGACTGGGAGCTATTGGCTTGCTTGCGGTTCAGATTGCCAAGGCCGGCGGCGCGCGCAGAGTTTTCGCGGTGGATCCGGTTTCTACGCGCCGCGCTTACGCCGAGGCTCACGGTGCTTGTTTGGCTTTGGACCCAAACTCCTGCGACGCAGCGCTGGAAATCAAACTGGCCACCGGCAAAAGCGGAGTTGATGTTGCCATCGAAACTTCCGGAAGCGCTCTTGCTTTGAACGAGGCGATCCGTTGTGTTAGGCAGTGCGGCACCGTGGTGCACGTCCCTTGGGGGCCGAGGAATGCTGCTGACCTGCACCTTGATGAAGAGTTTCACCTGAACCGCATAACCATGGTTGGAAGCCAGGCCGTGTGGAACAATCCGGATCGCTCTCACCCTCTTTGGAATGAGGAGCGTGCCAGACAAACTGTTGCCGATCTCTTCCGCGACGGCGTTATCACCGGCGACGGCATCGTAACCCCAATTTTGCAGTTTGAGGATGCTCCGAGCGCGCTTCCGGAGCTGTTTTCGAACCCTGAGAAAGCCATAAAGGTTGGTGTTAGGTTGGGTTGATTTGGGGTCTTAAAAGAAAGGTTTTCGGCAGTGGAGTATACCTACCAAGACATCGCCAAAATGATCGACCACTCCCTTTTAAATCCCGCGCTGACTGATACACAGCTTGAAGATGGGTGCCGTTTGGCTCTGCAGTATAACGTCGCGAGTGTGTGCATAATGCCGTATTACCTGAGGCGCTGTGCGGAAGTTCTGGAAGGCAGTGACGTGAAGGCCAGCACCACTATCGGCTTTCCGCACGGTGGGCACACAACAGCCGTGAAAGTTGCTGAGGCCGAGCAGGCGCTTCGGGACGGCGGTGAAGAGCTGGACATGGTGGTGAATATAAGCAAGGTGCTCAGCGGCGATTGGAATTACGTTCGGGAGGATATTAAGGCGGTTTTGGATGTGGCGCATGGGGCCGGCAAGAAAATAAAAGTGATCTTTGAGAACTGCTACCTTACTGATGAGCATAAGATCCGCTTGTGTGAGGTATGCGGCGAACTCGGTGCCGATTGGGTGAAAACATCCACCGGCTACGGTCCTGGTGGAGCCACCAACGAGGATTTGATTCTTATGCGCCGCCATTCTCCGCCGTGGGTTCAGGTGAAAGCCGCTGGCGGAGTGCGGGACCTCGATAGACTTCTTGAGGTGCGTGCGCTGGGGGTTACACGCGTTGGAGCCACCAAAACCGCCGACATACTTGACGAATGTAAGAAGAGGCTTGGGATGCTTTAGCTCAGACTGTGCGGCTGAAAGGTTTTGCCGCTTTGGTTTTCACCCCTCTGAGCGTCTGAGGGTTGAAATCTTTTCCAAACTTTTGGCGGCGAAAACCGTTAAGATCGGCTCCACTTGGAGCCTGTACCTGCCAACTGCTACCGCCCCGGTAGTTAGGGAGTAAAAGAAAAAGAAGAGTAGGCCTAGTGTTGTTGCTTGGGTCTGTGTTTTTGTTTTGAAAGACTCCCAAACCCACCATAAGCTTAGAAAAGTCGTGAGCGCGTTGAAAGCGAATTGTGCAAACGCCAGGCCAATTCCCGGTGCGCTCAGGTAGCTTCGCGCCGCGGCGAAGAGACCCGACTGCCACAGCCGCTCGTGAGCATGTGTTACAACAGCCCTTCCGAAGATGATCTCTGTCCACCTTCCGCGGTCGGGCACAAACCAAAACATCACCGAGCCGATTATTTGGTTCTTCAGAAGCTGTTTCCAGTATTTGCGCGTTTCCCGCTCTATCAGTGTCTTTCGACTGACTCCTGCTAGCTCTTCGGCGGCGTAGAGCTTTCGTATTTGATCGGGATGGACTCTGGCTGTCCGGCTTCGTGCGTAGGCCAGGTTGTAGTAGAGCATGTTGTACGAACCAATGCTGGACACTTCGAATTGCCTATGCACGAGCAGGTTCCTAACAGCCCACGGTAATGCTACAACCCATGCAAGCACGGAGATCAAAACGGCCGCTTTCCATTCCCGGCGCATCCACATAATCAGTGCCGAGATGCACAGAGACAGGTACAATGTTGATGGGCGGATCAAACCCGCTAAGCCGAGGAGCGCACCGCTGAGGACGTACAGGCTGGATCGGCGGTTGCTTGCGGCTCTCAGCAGGGTCCAATATCCGGCTGTTACGACGGCGGCATGTAGGGTGTCAGGAAACAGCATCCCAGAGTAAAGCACGGAGGTCGGGCTGAGCGCGAAAACAGCGCCGGCCAAGAGCCCGGTGCGGCATCCAAACATATGCTTACCAACGGCGTAAACAAGCAGAACTGTACAGCACGAAACCAAAATCAGTGCTAGGGAAGCTGCGTACGGTTTGGGGCCGGTTATTTTGTAAACCCCAGCGATGAAAAACGGGAAGCCCGGGGTTCTGTTTCGCTCCCAAAAGCTTGGCTTTTCCCAATCGTTGACAGCGACCCAACCTTCTAAGGAATACCTGTGCTTTTTGAGCAGGTTGGAAGCCAGCAAATGATACTGCAGTGGGTCCGACCTTGATGTTGGGTTGTATCCGTGCATGTAGGCAACAGCGATGAGCGCATACCTCAGCACAGCCGCCAGAAGCAGAATCAAAAGCAGTTTGCGGTATTCAGCGTGGAGAAGATGGGCGGTTTGCATTTTGCTCTTTCAAACCACATGGAAGCGAAACAATCGGGCATTTAAAGTTTTCTACACTGCAGTCGAAACAACCTGGAGGGAGTTTGTTGGAACTAGGGCGCGCAGTTTGAATCGGCGGGTTTCTTTTTATTGTTTTGTGGAATCTGTTACAGGCAAGCGCAGGATAAGCGCTGTCTGGTGAGGAAACGTTTTGTGGTATCGAACGATAGGAAAGGTTGCCAAGTGAGACCGAAAGGTTTGCATGGTTTTGCGCTTGTCGCGTTTGCGGTTTTGGTACTGTTGCCACTGCTTTCGCCTTTGTGTTGGTCTGAAAAGGGGAGAGCACTGCAGTTTCGCGGGGTTTGGGTGAATGCTTGGGGCAAGGGGTTTAAGACCGCGAATGAGGTAAATAAGCTTGTGAACACTGCGGCTTCCGCGGGGTTGAACGCTCTGCTCGTTCAGGTGAGGAAGCGTGCCGATGCTTACTATGACTCTTCGATTGAGCCCCGTGCTTCAGATATACCGGAGGGTTTCGATCCGCTTGCCGAGCTGATACCCAAAGCGCACCGTCTTGGACTTGAGGTTCACGCGTGGTTTGTGGTGTATCCGGCGGCAACTGGTGCGGAGAAAAGCCTTCCGGAGGGCCACATACTGCGCCAGCATCCGGAGTGGGTTACCAAGGATGCGAGCGGCAACACGATGCGTAGGGGAGATGGCGAGGGTCTTTTCCTTGATCCCGGATTGCCGGAGGTGCAGGACTACATAGTATCGGTTGCGGTTGAGCTGGTGAGCCGCTACGATGTTGATGGTGTCCATTTGGATTACATACGTTACCCAAACCGCCGTTGGGGTTACCACCCCGAAAGCGTCCGCCGCTTTGCCGAAGAAACGGGGTGTACTCCGGAAGGGGCCCCTGGTGCTTGGGATAACTGGCGGCGCCAGCAGGTTTCGCTGCTGGTTGCTAGGCTCAAGCGCGAGATCGCCAGGGTGCGCCCGAGTGTCAAGCTCTCGGCGGCGGTTTTTGCAGACCAGTCGGATGCTTTTAAAAACCGCTTTCAGGATTGGCAAACGTGGCTTCAGCAAGGTTGGGTGGATTTCGTGGTTCCGATGAATTATGTTTCCAACCGGTCGCTTTTTGCGTCGCGGAGCCGAGAGGCCTACAGCCGAAGCAGGAATGTGTACATAGGTGTTGGAGTTTGGAACAAGCCTTCAGACGTTGCTGTTTCGCAGTTGGAGCTCTTGAAGTCTATTGGAGTTCCAGGCGTTGTTATATACCACTATGCGGCCGCAGACGAGGCATTTTGGAAAGCTCTGAAGGTGAAATTGTTTGAACAAGGTGGTTAAAGGGGGGATTCCTCGCTGTAGGGTTTGCCGGCAAGGGCCTTAAGGATTGGGTAGCCCACTAAACTAAGCGCCGCGTTTGCAACAGCTTGAATTAGCAGCGGCATCCAATCGAAGCCTTCTCTGGGAGGCTGCCAAAGCATCAGGAGCCCAGCGGCGAGCCCGGTGCCTAGAAAACAGCAAGCAGCTAATATAATCGGCCTTTCACCGTAAACCTGCTGTCTCATCCAGCTAACACCAAGAGCCGCCGCAATTCTGCTCACCAGAAATCCGCCGATGCCGTTGCCGTGGAGCGCTCCTGTGAAAATTCCGCAGAGCAGGCCGACGACTGCGCCTGCTTCGGGTCCTTTCAACCATCCGGAGATCATGGCTACCAAAAGCAGTAGATCCGGGCCGTACTTCTCTCCCAGGCCAAACGAGGTCTGCAGTACTCCAGCAAGCACCACTGCAAAGCTAAGTGCCAGGGCGCTCCGCAACTTCCTCTCCCCCTCGCACCAAAAGCAGTTCTTCTAGCTGAGTAAGGTCTGCAAACGGTTTCACTTCGGCTTGCTTACCGCTGCCGTCTCTATCTGGGATAACGCGCACCACTGTGCCGATGGGAAGCCCTTTTGGGTACACTCCTCCGCGCCCGGATGTAATAACTACATCGCCCGGTTTGACGTCGGCGGTTTGATCAAGGTAGGTGAGCACAGGAAGAGCTTGCCCCCGACCTTTAACTATGCCGACAGCGCGCGAGCGCTGAACCAATGCTCCAATACCGCTGTTGGTGTCTGTAAGCAGAACCAAGAGCGAACTATCTGGCGACACCACGCTCCACACTTGACCAACCACTCCGCGCTCGGTAACGGCGACGTCTTTCACGCGCACCCCGTCTCTGTAGCCTCTGTCCAGCACAACCGTTCTGGCCCAAGGCGAGCCGCTTTCTGCCACGGCAGTGGCCGGTATGACATGCGTGTGGCGGGCTTTGTATCCGAGAAGTGCTTTAAGGCGGGCATTCTCGCGTTCCAGCTCTTTGATCCTGATCTGAAGGGCTTGAACGTTTTCGCACTTGCGCTTCAAACGGGCATTTTCCTCAGACAGACGGCGGGCGTCGGCAAACCCGGCTTGGAAAGACCGCACACCGTGCTTTACCGCATGGATCGCTTTCTGCCCCGGAGAAAGAATAGAAAACACAACTTGCCCGACGGGGCTGGAGCGCCCTTCGGATACAGCCCTGTTGTGAACAACCGTAATTGCAACGGTTGTTGCAACTAACAAAACGTAAAATGCGCGTCGAGCACCAGTGCCCATCAGTGCTTGCTGTTGAACGCGCGGGAGCTAATCAAGCAATCGCGCAGACTTGGGCATTCGTCTGCTTGATCCAATACACGTCCTGTTCCGACCGCAACGCATGTGATCGGGTCATCTGCAATGTAAACAGGCATTTCGGTGCTTGCAGAGATCAGCTTATCCAATCCGCGCAGAAGAGCTCCGCCGCCTGCCAGAACGATTCCTCTGTCCATAATATCCGCGGCAAGCTCCGGGGGTGTACGCTCGAGGGTAAGCTTAACAGCTTCTATGATTGCGTTTACCGGTTCGGCGATGGCTTCGCGAATACCTTCGGAGGTCACGGTTGTACTGCGCGGGAGTCGGGCAACCAAGTCGAGGCCACGAACCTCCATCGTACGCTCTTCTTCAAGGGGATAGGCGGAACCGATTTCGATTTTGATCTCTTCGGCGGTTCGGTCTCCTATCTGGAGGTTGTAAACGCGCCTGACATAATTTTTGATAGCTTCGTCTATTTCATCTCCGGCTATGCGTATGGAACTGCTTGTTACGATTCCACCGAGGGAGATCACGGCTACTTCGGTGGTGCCGCCGCCTATATCAACGATCATGCTTCCCGTAGGCTCTTCAACAGGAAGGCCTGCACCGATAGCGGCGGCCATTGGTTCCTCTATTAAATAAGCCTCTCGGGCTCCGGCTCGCTTGGCGGATTCCAGCACGGCCCGCGCTTCCACTTCTGTTACGCCGGATGGGACCCCTATAACGATGTCGGGCTTGAAAATACTTCTTCGCCGCAGTACCTTGTGAATAAAGCACTCCAGCATCTTCTCGGTTTGGTCAAAGTCTGCAATTACTCCGTCTTTCAGCGGGCGCACTGCAACTATACCGCTTGGTGTTCTACCGAGCATCTTCTTTGCATCGGTGCCCACGGCCAACACCTGCTTGGTTTCTGCGTGTACGGCCACAACAGAGGGCTCACGAAGAAGAATCCCTTTGCCTTTTACATAGACAAGGGTTGTTGCCGTACCCAAGTCTATGCCTATGGACCTAGAGAAGCGCCCGAAGAGGTTTCTAACAAGTCCCATCCAATCCCCCAAAAAGTTCAAACCATCAGTGGTTTACTTCGCCAAAAGAACGACCGACGCTGGCGTTAGAAAACCTCGCGCCGGTCCGCGTACAGCCGCAACTTCCGTTTGTGAATTCAGAGCAGGCGGTATGCGTTTACTGCCCGGCTTTCGCCTTGCGAATCTCTTCTTCTATCCAGGCATTTATCCACTTGTCAGTGAGGTTTTCGTACTTCTGTATTAACCGCTGGTCAACCGGTCCCCTGGTTCGCCCTTGCTTCAGGAACATAGCGGCTTTGCCAGCCAGTTCTATCTTGTCGAGGATTGGAGCGTTGGATTTTTCCGCGGCGGCATAGGCGTTGACGTATACATCGCCGATGTACTTGTAATCCGGATTATTGGTAATAAGTGTTCGGTACTGTGCCAAAGCTGCCCTGGGATCCTTGGAGAGCAGAGCGTTTGCCGCTTTCTCCTGCTCTTCGGCGGGTTTTTGCGCTGTGGCAACCGTAGTTTCAGAGGGTTTTGTATCGGTAGTTTTCGTGGTTTCGGTGCCGCCGGTTGTGGAAGCGGTTTG
>JBMFPP010000025.1:0-13401 GCA_049969055.1 Armatimonadota bacterium
TTGCCAGAAGCGCTGAGATGTCTTTCATGCGCGTTGGAATGGATCAGCACATTTTTGTTGACGGGGAGGATGTGGAGGCAGAAATTCGAACGCCGGAAATGAGCCGCGCATCTTCGGTGGTGTCTGCGCTTCCGGAGGTGCGCGAGGCCCTTGTGGAGAAACAGCGCGAAATGGGAAGGAGCGGCGGCGTAGTTATGGAGGGCCGCGACATCGGCACGGTGGTGCTCCCTTGGGCAGAGGTAAAGGTTTTTCTTACAGCATCTCCGGAGGAAAGGGCAAGGCGAAGGACTCTTCAGCTTCGGGAGCAGGGGGTTAAAGCCGATTACGCGCAGGTGCTTGCCGAACTGAATGCCCGCGACGAAAGAGATTCCGGTCGCGATCTGGCTCCTCTGAGGCCGGCGCCGGACTCGGTAGTGGTGGACAGCACCCATATGTCGCTGGGTGAAGTGGTTGATAGAATTGTGAAATTGGTTCGTAGTAAAGAGCGATCGCTTTATGCAAAGCATTAGGCAGATCTCGCTATACAGGTTTGGTTGGGTGGTGTGTCGGGCGTTTTTCGCTTTATGCCCGATGCGAGTGTTCGGCGAGGAAAATATTCCGGAGAGCGAGCCGGCGATATTGGCTTCGAACCACGTAAGTTATTTGGATCCGCCGGCGATTGGATGTGCGATCCACAGGGAATGCTGGTTTGTGGCGAAGTCTCAGCTGTTCTCTCTTCCTTTGCTGGGGCCTCTTCTTCCAAAACTGCACGCTTTTCCAGTGCGCAGGGGCACCGCCGATCGATCGGCTATACGCAGGTGCTTAGAGCTTCTTGACAGTGGAGAGCTTGTTGTGATCTTCCCAGAAGGGACTCGGTCGAGGGACGGCCGCTTAATGCCGGCCGAACCCGGTATCGGAATCGTTGCGCTTAGTTCCAAAGCGCCGGTTGTGCCGATAGCGCTCACCGGCACGGACAATGCACTACCCAGAAATTCCCCGATCTTGCGTCCGTCTCCTATAACCGTGCGCATTGGACGTCCGATAACTTTTGATGATATTACCCAAGGTCCGATGACTCGGGAATCCATACTGGAGGTTGGCCAGAGGGTGATGAGAGCCATTGCCGAGCTTTTGGTTTTGGATAACCCTTCGGCGGTTCCTACCGAGCTTTTGGACCACGGTGGGGTTCCTAAAGAGGCGCCCTCTACATTGAGTCAGAGTTGAAAGGGTTCGCGGCGGTGAGTGTAACCAATAAAACCTGGGTGATAAGAAGCGCTGACGCGAGAAAGGCGGCATGGCTTTCGGCCGAGCTTGGAGTGTCGCGAACGCTAGCGTCGGTTCTCATCGGCCGCGGTATTGATGATGTTGCGGCGGCCAGGCGTTTTTTAGAGCCAAGCTTGTCGGATTTGCACAGCCCGTCATTGCTTCCGGATATAGATGCGGCGGTAGACCGGTTGGAGAGGGCTATCCGCGGCGGCGAGCACATCCTGATTTACGGCGATTATGACGTGGACGGCGTTTCTGCTACAGCCCTCCTCGTTAGGGCGCTTCAGGCGCTCAATGCTCGCGTGTCTTACCACATCCCGCACCGCCTTACCGAGGGTTACGATTTCAAGGTGGAGTCGGCCGCAAGGGCCGCCATTGCCGGAGTGGATTTGATAATAACCGTGGACTGCGGTGCCGTGGCGTGCGAGGCGATTGCCGAAGCGAAGAGGCTGGGTATAGATGTTATAGTGACGGATCATCACAGGCCGGGCCCAGAGCTTCCTCCGGCAATAGCAGTTGTGAACCCTGTTCGAAGTGACTCCTGCTATCCGTTCTCTGGCTTGGCCGGTGTTGCCGTGGCTTTTAAGCTTGTTTGCGCCCTGTGCGATCGGATTGGAATCCGACAGGAGAGCGCGCAGAGGGCGTTTCTTGACCTGGTAGCTTTGGGAACCTGCGCGGATGTCTCTCCGCTTTTGGATGAGAACCGCATACTTGTGAAGTTTGGCCTCAAGCAGTTGGCCTCGACGAAGAAGGTAGGCCTGCGCACCCTGATGGAGCAGGCCGGCATTGCGAACGGTGATATTACTGCATGGCACGTTGGGTTCGTGTTGGGTCCGCGCCTCAATGCCGCGGGACGCCTGCAGGATGCTAACCTGTCGCTCAGGTTGATGCTGACCAGAGATTTAGAGGAGGCACAGCAGATTGCTCGCGAGCTAGAACAACGGAACAGCCAACGCCGGCAGGAGCAGGAGAGGATTTTGGAGGAGGCAAAAGCCCAGCTTGATGTAGCACGCGTTTCTCGGTCGCGAATAGTGGTGGTGTCGGGCACAGGGTGGCACCCTGGTGTTATCGGGATAGTGGCAAGCCGCCTGGTTGATATTTACCGGCGGCCTGCAGTGGTGGTTGCTTTGGACGGAGATACAGCACGCGGTTCCGCCAGAAGCAAAGGCGGTTTCCACCTTGTACGGGCGCTGGACTACTGCAGAGAACTGCTTATCCGATATGGGGGTCACCAATTAGCGGCGGGTTTTGATGTTAGTGTGTCTAACATCAGGGCCCTTGAGGAGCGCCTGCACGAGGTAGCAGCCGATATGGTTGCCGACGAAGATCTAAGGGACGAAATCGAGATTGATGCCTGGATACCAGCCTGCGAGCTTGTTCCGGACCTGTGGCGGGAAGTCCAAATACTGGAGCCTTTCGGAGAGGGCAACCCTATGCCTGTATTTGCAAGCCGGTTTCTTGTGCTTGGGTCGCAGTGCTTTGGGAAGCAGAACGAGCACCTGAGGCTTACAGTGCGTGGGGACGGCATGCCGCCCATGGAGGCCGTGTATTGGCGTGCCGCCCACATGGTTGATACACTGAAGCCGGGAACCGAATGGGATTTCTGCTACCGACTGGATGTCAACCGCTACGGCGGTTACGAGTCACTCAGGTTGGCGGTTCAGGATGTTCGGCCCTGTGGATCGGGGGCTGTTGAAGAACCTGACGTTCAGCGCGATCCGTTCTCGGAATGACGATCAGCGAAGAAACCCAGAAAATTTTGCATGCCAGAGCTGAGGCGCTGGTTCAGAGGTACCGTGAATCAGGTTTCGAGAAGGAAGGAAACCTGATTCTGGAGGCCTATGAGTTCGCCTATGCCAAGCACGATGGCCAGGTAAGAGACAGCAAGGAACCCTACATAGAACATCCACTCCGGGTGGCCGAGATGTTGGCCGACCTAGAAATGGACCCCGCCAGTGTTGCCGCAGCACTGCTTCACGACGTCGTAGAAGACACCAGCGCAAGCCTTGATGAACTGCGCGAAAAGTTCGGCGATGAGATCGCAAGCTTGGTTGACGGCCTTACCAAGCTTGAGAAGCAAGACGTGGAATCTAAGTTGGCGGCGGATGACGGTGCAGTCAAAAAGCGCAAGCCGTCGGAAGCTCGGCGCCGCGCGGAAAACCTGCGCAAGATACTGATAGCCATGGCGCGGGATATCCGCGTTATGGTCATTAAGCTTGCAGATAGGCTCCACAACATGCAGACCCTGTACGTCAAAAGCCCGGAGGATCAGCGTAGAATCGCAACCGAAACTTTGCAGATATACGCTCCGCTTGCGCACCGCCTGGGGATGTGGAGCATAAAGTGGCAGTTGGAGGACTTGGCCTTCAAGGTCCTGCATCCGGAGGAGTTCCAGTATGTTGCGGAGAAGGTTGCGCGCACACGGAGGGAGCGTGAACAGCATATACAAGAGGTGATAAACATTTTAAGCGAAAGGTTGAAGCAGGAGGGCATCGACGGGGTAATACAGGGGCGACCGAAGCACCTTTACAGCATTTACCAGAAGATGCTTCGTGACGAGATCGACTTCAGTGAGATATACGACCTCACTGCCATAAGGGTTATAGTCCACACGAAAGAAGAGTGCTACCGAACCCTCGGCATAGTTCACGACCTTTGGGTACCTATTCCAGGAAAGTTTTCAGATCATATAGCGCATCCGAAACCGAACATGTATCAAAGCTTGCATACAAAGGTTATGGGGCCTCGGGCGGAGCCGCTGGAGATTCAGATACGCACTTTTGAAATGCACAGGACGGCGGAGTTCGGAGTGGCGGCGCATTGGAAGTACAAGGAGGGCACTAGAGGGCGAGATACTTTTGAAGAGAAGCTCGCTCGTCTGAGACAGCAGATGTTCGAATGGACTGGGGAATCCTCAGATGCTCGCGACTTCATAAGGACTGTAACCGACGATCTTTTCGGCGATCAGGTGTACGCCTTCACTCCGAAGGGCGAGGTGATCGATCTCCCGGCCGGTTCCACGCCAGTGGATTTTGCTTACAAAATACACAGCGACATAGGGCATACTTGCGTCGGCGCCAAGGTCAACGGCAAAATTGTACCGTTGAATTACCAACTGAAAAGCGGCGACATCGTGGAGATACTGCACCGCCCCGGTGCATCCCCAAGTTTTGACTGGCTTTCCTTTGTAAAAAGCGCTCACGCCCGAAGCAAAATCAGGGCGTGGTTCCGGAAGCAACAACGCGCTAGCAACATCGCCCGCGGCCGCGACCTTTTGGAGAAAGAAGTGCACCGTTTGGGTCTCAGCGGCTCGGAGGTCTTACGCGACGAGGAGCTGAAGCGTGCAGCTCTCAGCTTCAACTTATCAGACGTCGAAGATTTGATGGAGTCGGTAGGCTCAGGTGCCATCTCGGCCTCGGCGGTTCTGCGCAGGATTCGAGAAACTTCTCCCAAGCCGGCGGCACTCCTTCCGCAGGTAGCGGCACCAGGAAAGAACGGAAAGCTAAATATCAGCCCGGACGGGGTTGATATATTGGCCCGCCGTGCAATGTGCTGTATGCCTCTTCCTGGAGATGAAGTTGTTGGCTACGTATCGAGAGGCAGAGGAATGACCCTGCATCGAAGCAACTGCAGGAATTTAGCGGCATATCGGCAGAGGGAACCGGATAGAATCCAAGAAGTAGTGTGGCGCCCAGGCGGCCAAGAAAAGTTCCAGAGCCGCATTAAGATTGAAGCGCTGGACCGCGTGGGCCTCCTAAACGAAGTATCCGCGGTGTTCTCGGAAAACCATGTAAATATTGAGGCTGCCCGCGTGCAGACGCGCAAGGATAGGGTCACAGATTTGGACCTAACTGTGGAAGTAACAGATGCCCGGCAGTTGGAGTCGCTTTTGGTTAACGTGGGCAAAATAACCGATGTGTTAAAAATCTACAGAGTTGGGGTAATGGAATCCGCAGAAGGAGGCGATACTGGCACATGAGAGCCGTCGTACAGCGATCGCTGGAGAGCAGTGTGTCTGTGGATGGAAGGGTGGTTGCCAAGATTCCTAAGGGTTTGGTAGTGCTTCTTGGGGTGGGACAGGGCGATACCGAGGCCGAAGCGGCGTTTATGGCCGATAAGATCGCCAACCTGCGCATTTTTGAAGATGCCGAGGGAAAAATGAACCTCTCGGTGAAGGATGTTGGCGGCGAAGTACTGCTGATATCTCAGTTCACACTGTATGGGGACTGCCGCAAGGGCCGCAGGCCGAGCTTCATCGATGCGGCGCCTCCGGAAGAGGCCGACCGGCTCTATAGATTGGTGGCCGATCTGCTCCGGGATCAAGGCTTGAAGGTGGAAACCGGCGAATTTGGTGCGCATATGCTGGTAAATATACAAAATGACGGACCTGTTACAATCTTAATCGACAGCGCAAAGACATTCTGATTTGCGGTTCGTGTGGGGTGGCCAAAATGGATCCAAGTGAGTTGATGCGCATGGAGCGAGATTTCAAGAAGAAAAAAGAGCCAACGCCGGAAGAACGAATGCGGTTTGCCGATGCACTAGTTGAGGCTGACCGAGTTGACGAAGCTTTGGTTCAGTATAGGCTCGCCGCGCGTCAGAAAGGGGATGATCCTGGGTACCGCACAATCCTTGGAGATGCATACATTTTAGCCGGTGAAACGAGCTCGGCGATGAAAGAGTACTTGGCAGTGCTTAAGCGGCAGCCAAATCATCCGGACTCCAGGCTTGGGTTGGGAGATGTTTACAAACAGTACGGTCGGTTGAAAGCGGCTATTGGTCAGTACAGGCACGCGGTGAGATGCCGCCCCAACAATTCACTGTACCGCTTTAAGCTGGCTCAGGCGTATGACTTGGCTGGAATGACAGAGGAAGCCATCCATGAGGTGAATGAGGCTATCAGGTGCGATCCCAACGAACCGTTCTACAGGTTTTGGCTTGGCAGGCTGTATCTTTCCATGGACGATTTGGAGTCTGCAGTGACTCACTTCGAAGAAGCGGCGAAGTGCGCGCCCACAGATGATTACTACCAAATAAGGCTTGGAATGGTGTACTTCGCCATGGATAGGCTGGAGGATGCCTTGTCTGCCCTGCTGAAGGCAGTGGAGCTGAAGCCGAACCGCGCCACCTACCACTGCTTGCTGGCCGAAGTGTATGAGGCCATGGGGCAGTATTCCGAAGCCGATTTCCATTTTGAGATCGCTGGCCGCCTTGATGATTACGATAAAGACTACGTTGTAAGGGTAAAGCATGTCAGGAAGATGGAAAATAACTGCAGTTGAAGCCGTTCATATTCAGGCTTTTGAGGACTCAGAGTGGGGTCAAAACTGCTTTGTTGTTTGGGATGAAGAACTGAATGCCGTGGTTGTTGATCCTGGTTTCCAAGCGCAGGAGGTGTTGAAGTACATACGCGAGCAAGGCCTGCAGGTGCGGGCAATTTTAAACACCCACGGCCATGTTGATCACATAGCAGGCAACGCGCTCCTCAGCAGTGAAACCTCGGCTCCGGTGCTCATCCACGCGGCTGATGCGCATATGCTCACCGATGCGTCGGCGAACTTCTCCCGGGTGCTTCTTGGACGCGATGTTGTTAGCCCTCCCGCCTCTGGATATTTGGAAAGCGGTGAGGCGGTGCAGGTTGGAAAATTCCGTCTAATCCCGCTCCACACCCCCGGCCATAGTCCAGGCGGTGTATCTATACTGCTGGAAGTGGATGGGACGCTTCACGCCGTGTTCACGGGCGATACTCTGTTTGCCGGAAGCATAGGCCGCACAGATTTCCCGGGTTCGTCTCACAGCACATTGGTTAGTGCAATTCGGAAAAACCTGCTTTCGCTTCCGGATGATCTGCTGGTGCTTCCGGGCCACGGCGAGCAAACAACCATAGGTCGTGAGCGCGAAACCAATCCGTTTTTGACGGTGTGAGTTTTGGAGCGCAAGCGGATTGAAGAAAACCGTTCAAATCTCGAACGGATAGGGATAATAGCGGATGACTTAACGGGCGCTCTGGATACCGCTGTCCAGTTTACCGCGGTTGGGTTAACGACTTTTACGGTTCTCAACCACTCTCGTTTAGAAGCCTACCGCGGAGTCCCGGTCCTGTCGGTTTCCACAGAGAGCAGGCCGCTTCCGCCGCTCGAAGCGGCCGAAAGGGTGCGGCGTGCGGCGGTTTTCTTTTCTGAGACCGGCAGATTCATCTACAAGAAAATCGATTCCTTGCTGCGCGGAAACGTTGCGGCGGAGGTATTAGTGGTTGGCTCCAGCTGTAAGGCGGTGCCGATGGTAGCGCCTGCTTTTCCGGCACAGAAGCGCTTGGTGCGCGGCGGCGAAGTGTTCGTTGACGGCTTTCCCTTAAGTGAGACAATGGGGAAGGATGGTGGTTCAGGTGCCGCTGGGAAAACGCTGGTTCGGATTTTCGAAAAGCACTGTTCAGTAGGGCTTCTGCCGCTTTCGTCGGTGCGCCGCGGGGTGGAAGAGGTCTGCGCCGCTGTTGAGAAAATGAGCGGCGAGGTGCTAATAGCAGATGCGGAAACGGACGATGATCTTCTGGTGCTGGCGAAGGCACTGTTGAAATCGCCCCGCAGGCTGGTTCCGTGCGGGTCTGCCGGCTTGGCTGCGGCACTGTCTCGCGAGCTGGAGCCGCTTGCGAAAAGAAGCTGTGCGCACACCGAGTTTTTGCCCCAAGCAGACCGCGTATTTGTTGTTGCTGGGAGCCAGAGCTCTGTAACGGCAAGGCAGATTTCCGCGCTGACAAAGGCTTACTCCGTAGAGCCAACGGTGGTTTTGGCCGTTCGTTTGTGGGGGGATGAGTGGGATGCGCACGCGCGGGATACCGCGCAGGATATATGCGCCAAGCTTCGCAGTGGACGACTGGCAGTTCTGGTTTTAACCGGCGGGAACGAGCTTTTGGCGCGCTTGGAAGACCCGCAGAAGGTTGAACAAGCAACGGAACTGATTGCGTTCAGGCTTGGGGTTGTTGGGGCGGAGGTTGTTCGTGAGGCGGGCAAATGCGGGTTGGTGTTAACGGGCGGGGCGACGGCCAAGGCGGTGCTGAACAGGCTTGGCGTTGAGGCTTTGCGCGTTGTTGCCCAGGTGGAGCCCGGCGTGCCGGTAAGCAGTTCCGTTGGCGGCGTCATCGATGGAAGCGTTGTGGTTACGAAAGCCGGAGCATTTGGTGATGAAAACACCCTTGTTAGAGCTGTGGGCCTCCTTAGGAGGGCTGTATGGAAAGCGAGCGACCCCTGGTAGCGATTACCATGGGTGACCCCAATGGTGTGGGGCCGGAAATAGCGGTGGCGGCTGCATGCCGGCCGGAGGTGAAGAAAGCGGCGCGGTGCGTGCTGGTTGGTCGATCCGTGGATGCTGAGGCCGCGGCGCGTGTGCTCGGTATTAGCGCCAGCTTCTTCGAAATGCATCCCGGCGCGGAATGGAAAGAAGCGGAAAAAGCGGTCTGCTTACTGCCGGTTGATGAAAGCGTCGGGGCCTGGCCGCCGGTATACGGCGCTGTCACAGCTGAGGCGGGGAAAGCGGCTTTGGCTTCCGTGGAAAAGGCGGTTTATCTGGCGCTTTCGGGGAAGGCGGACGCTGTTGTAACAGCGCCTTTGTGCAAGGAATCCATTCATTTGGCGGGCTGCCGCTATCCGGGCCACACAGAGCTTCTCGCCAACTTGTCCGGGGCAGGCGAGGTTCGGATGATGCTTGTGCTGGAGGGCCTGCGGGTGGTGCACAACAGTTCGCACGTAGCACTCAGGACGGCATGCGATATGGTAAAGGCCGACAGGGTGCTTACAACCATTCGTATGGCCTACGGCGCGGCGCTGGATATGGATGCTGTTCCTATGGTAATCGGTGTTGCCGGTTTGAATCCCCACGCAGGTGAGGGAGGCCTCTTCGGCAGTGAGGAGGCGGAAATCGCGAAGGCGGTGGAGACGGCGCGCAGTGAAGGGATGGACTGCCGAGGCCCAATACCGGCGGACACCCTTTTCGCAAGGGCTTTGGCGGGCGAGTTCGGGGTAGTCGTGGCGATGTACCACGACCAGGGGCATATTCCGGTGAAAACGTTGGGCTTTAAAACCGCGGCAGTGGAGTCCGGTAGGGCCTTTGAACGCCGTTTTTTGGTGCGTGGAGTGAACGTTACTTTGGGTTTGCCGTTTATAAGAACGTCTGTGGACCACGGGACGGCTTTCGATATAGCAGGGCAGGGCATTGCGGACTGCGGCAGTATGGTTGATGCTATTCTGCTGGCAGCAGAAATGGCCGGCAGGCGCCTGGAACGGAGACGCTCGGCTTCCTAGGGGGCGGTTCACCTCGACAAGAATTTCGAGGTTCAGATGGTTCACTTTTGTTTGTCTTCTTCGTTGAAAATGCGCCCTGTGCGGTAGTCTGCCCAAACGGTTTCGAACCAGCCGGTTTCCTTGGGTATAGGGTGGACCGGTACCCATCGCGTGGCGAACGACCGGTCTGGCTGAAGCCATATTTCGCATATTTCGCGCCGAAGCTCCGGGTTCTCTGCTTTGAAGCTCCATTCCTCAAGGCCCGGAGCCGGGATTTCTCCTTCTGGGTCGAGTATTAGATACGAGCCGCGGCTGCCGCCCCCGCGGCGGATGTATTCTTTTATTGCCGTTAAGTACGCGACGTGCGCCAGGCATAAGTGCTCGTTTCTCAATGCTTCGACAATCTTTTCCCTGCTGTTGGGTGCGCATCCGTTCCGATCCAACCGCTTTTGCAGTGCCAGCGCGTTCGCCAGCTCTTTTTCCACAACCGCTGGATGCCGTATGTGGGCGGCGGCGGTGCTCATTCTTGTTTGGATTTCGGCAAGAACATCTTCTACTTCTGTGGAAGAAGAATTTACTGCCTCAAGGGTGCGGCGGCACCGCCGTATCTGCTTTTCCACTTGATGCAGTGAAAGCGCCAGGAAATCCTCAGTTCTCCGGGGTTCTTGGGCATAGCGATGTGCGATGTACAGGGCCGCTCTGTAGCCGCCGACCTGTCCGGAGTTTAGAGCCGCGCCCCCGGGGCGGTAAACACCGTGGGTGCCGCACACCTCGCCTATAGGGAAGAGGTGCCGAATGTTGGACTCCCACCATATGTTAGCCTTAAGTCCTCCGTTGTTGTGCTGACTGCACACGGCCACCTCGAGGGGTTCTTTCTCGAGGTCAATACCGTGACTGCGGTACAACTCCAGTGCAAGCGGATTCATCTGCTTCAAGCGTTCTATCGGCGTACCGAGGAGCGCGCCGCACCGAGATAGGTACTCATGGGCTTCCGGTTCCAGGTCGTCGAGGTGGAACCCCGAAAGCCTGCCGCCTCCGGACGGGTTTCGGCGAAAATCCATGAAGGTTCTTCTTCCCTTTGCGATGCGCTCAATGTGAACCAGCAGGTCAATGAGTGAAGAGCCGTATCCCGCGACCCTTCCGGCATCGAACGGCCATTGGTAGCCCTTCAAAAAAGTACAGGTAGCCAGCCGGCGCATAGAGGGGAAGTAGCCAGTAAGGAACTCCCTCGGCTGGGATCCGTCTGGGTTTGTACTTAAGTAAGCTGGAATAGCCTGCTGATAAGACCCGGAAACGTTCCATCGGAATTTGATGGAAGCCAAGCCGAATTGGGATTCTGTTAGATTTTGTGCTACGGCCCCAGCTTCAAGCGCGATCCCGATACTGCCGAACTGCCCCTCTGGGTAAACAGAGTATCGGTACAGGCCTCCCGGTCCGCCGGTAGCGAAGACGAGGTTGCGGCAGTTGAACAGCACAAGTCCGAAGCTGTCGGAATCGGCTCGGGTTTTGTCCACAGCGACGGCACCGATGGCTTGGGTTTCCGCATTGTTCTGGGCGGTGAGAACGGCGATCACTTCGTGTTGGTCAAGGATGGGTATTCCCTTTGCAGCTACGGCTCTGGCGAGGCATTGAAACATCAGCTGGGACGTTCGCGGTCCAGCGGAAGTGGCACGCTGGCGCGGGTCGTGGTCGGTTTTGTAGCCGACGTAACAGCCGTATTTGCTGTGCGGGAACGGAACACCAAGCTGGACAAGGTGGAAAAACTCCTGCACGGAAAGAGCGGCCTCTACGAGGGCAATATCGCCGTGCACGGCACCGCCCTCGTAAAGCGTGCGGGCTAGCTCATATATGCTGTCGGTGTGATCTGCGGAGAGACCGAGCTTGTAGTAGGTTTGTTTATCGGAGCCGGAGAGGCTGGATGTGCCGCCGCCCATTTGGGTTGTTGCTACGGCGATATTCCGAACACCGAACTCGTGGAGGTGCACAGCGGCGTTCAGTGCCGCTGCGCCGCTCCCAACGATAAGCGTGTTGAGCGAGTAAATTGGCAGTCGGAGCCCGCAAACAGCGGCATAGTGGATACTGAGAGTGCTTGTCATGGTTTTGGCGCTACAGCCTTCTCAGGTGAAATCCTCCGTCCACATTGAAAACTTCGCCGGTGGAAAATGGAAACATGTCAGAGGCTATGGCGACGACGGCGCGGGCAACGTCTTCCGGTGTGCCCCAGCGGCGTATCGGGGTTATGCCCTCCGATATGAGGCGGTCATACCGTTCTTTTACGGGGGCGGTCATGTCTGTGTATATTATTCCTGGTCTGATCTCATACACACTTATACCGTATTCGGCAAGGCGGTGCGCGAAGAGAGCCGTCATCATGCTGATTCCGGCCTTGGCGATGCAGTACTCACTCCTGTTCACCGAAGACGTGTAAGCCGAGATGGAAGATATATTGATGATTTTGGGGGCGCAGGTTGGGTCCGCCCTTTTGGCCTCTATCATGTGGCGCGATACTAACTGCGTTAGGAAAAGGGGGCCCTTGAGGTTTACCGCGAGAACACGGTCAAACTCATCCTCGGAGAGCTCGAGAAGATCTGCGCGCCTGGATGGAGCGATTCCTGCGTTGTTCACTAGGAGGTCTATGCGGCCGCACGAAGAAACTGCGGTTTCAAAGAGCCTGCGTCTGTCGTCGGCTGTGGAGATGTCGGCTTGGCAAACCACCGCGCGCCGCCCCGTCTTTTTGACCAGCTCCGCCGTTTCCTCTGCCGCGGATGCGTTTGAAAGGTAGTTAATGATGATATCAAAGCCGATTTCGGCAAGAGCAGCCGCTGTTGCTCGGCCTATACCCCTGCTGGCCCCGGTGATGAGTGCAGATCGGTTTGCCATTAGTTCAGCTCCCCCGGTTGCAGGTGCTGTACGAAAGCGGATCCGAGACCGATAAACGCCTTTTGCTGTTCAGGCGTCATTCGGCGGAATACACCTATCAAGAGGTCCCCTTGCTCCTTCGGAGTGAGGCTCAGCAAGATGCCCAGACCATCCATGATGAACTGCTGTTGCATGGGAAGCGGCATTTGGCGGAACTGCTCAAGCTGGGTTTGCAGATAAGCTTTGCGTTCTTCGGGTGATAACTTCATGATGAGTTCGTTCATGCGCTGGCTTAACCTGGCCAGTTCGCTCACGTTTTCCGAGCCGGGTGTCTTTGTTGATTCCTGCGGGGTTGGGACCACCAGCCATACGGTTTTCAGGCCCTCCGATGGAACTTGAACGCGGGCTGGTTCCGGACTTGCATTGGTTAGGATTAACGCTGTGCGTATTTTCCCATTTTCCTGCGCGGGCTCTAGCCCCACCCACGAGATGCCCAGTTCGCGCAGACTCTGCAGAGTGAGTGCAATTTTGGAAAGATTTTCCTTTTTGATTTCGAAGGACCTCGAAGTCCGCAGAGCAATTACAGTCACAGCTTTAAACTGGGATAGGGCGTTGAGAATGGCCTGGGGAGATTGGTTTTGAATGTGGGCGGTTATTGGCACGGTCAGCTCATCCGAGACCAGCAAGTCGATGCCGGCCTCCTTCGCAAGGGCTTCGAATACTTCCTTGGCCGGCGCTTGCGCCGCTTCCAGAGATAAGCGCAGTGGAGATGAAGAAACTTTGGTTACGACAAGCTGTTGTTGCGGTTTCTGAACATCCGGTTCGTCGGTGGGTGCGGTTTGGGCGATTAAGGGAAGGAGCAGAAAAGATACCAAAACACTGATGAAACCCATTGTTGAACCCCCTTGCTTAGTCCAAATCCTTTGGGAAGGCACACACTTCGGGTTTGTTGAGCTCACCGACGGTTTGCGCCGCCGGATCTGGTATAGCCTTCAACAAACCTAACAAGCTCCTCGTTTCCGTC
>JBMFPP010000026.1:0-13268 GCA_049969055.1 Armatimonadota bacterium
GAGAGCGCCGCTTCCCTCGCCAAACTGAAGCACGGCGTCGGTAGCCGCCTGAACGGTGGACAATGTAAGCCCCGCGCCGCCGGAAAGATTAGCAGTTACCGTCATAGCGCCAGCCGTCCCCGTAGTGTTGCTCACCAGCATCAGCCGGTAAGACGGGCTGGTGGCAGGTCCTTCGTTTATGATAATCGCCTGAACGCCGGCGTTAGCTTGGTTAATTGCGTCGCGCACCCCGGCCAACGTGTCGTTTGCATCCGTAATGCTTACGACAGCTGCCGGACCGGATCCCACCTGAATAGTTATAGTGCCGGTACCCACAGATGTTGCGTTGGTATCGGAAAAGGCTTGGGAGGCCACTTGATGCGCATTTGCAAGGGATGCAACTCTAAAAGTGTAGCTCCCAACAGAGGCGCCGGCTGTTGCCTGCGCCGTCACTAAATCGGAACTGCTGGACACAACCTTCCTCGATTGAAAAGTGAAGGGATTGAGCAGTGCCAGTGCGGCCGTTTTGATCGCCAACAGCCGAGTATTCGCATCCTGCCAAGCTGTTAGCTTGGCGGTCAGCAGAGCCTGCTGTGACTGCAAATTGTTGATCGGTCTGCTCTGAACCTCGATCATCTTCTGGATGATCTCATCGGTTTGTATGCCAGACACAAGCCCACTTATACTGGCAAAAGCCGAACCCAATGTACTACTGGTTGAACTGCTGCCGCTGACCGCCATCTCTCTACCCCTTTCCGTCCACAAGCAGTCCTACCAGCTTAAGCATAGCGGCCACAGCATCCAAAACCTGCTGTGGCGGTATCTGTTTTATAACGGTGTTTGTTCGAACATCCAGAACCTGCACCACTATCTGGTTCAGCTCCTCATTAACCATGAACCGAGCCTGCGTGTCCAGCGCGCTCAATGTGCGGTTCAGCTTATCAACCGCATTGTGAACCTCCTGAGCGGTTGGCTGTGCCGCCGGAGCTTCCTGCCTCTCCTCCGCCGCCTCACCGCCTGCAGATGCCGGCCGAACCTGACTCGACAGAGGCAGAGTCCGCACAGCCGGTTCAACGGGAGCCACAGGAGCGGGACCAGGGCTGGATACACCTGAAACAGGGGTTACGTTCATAACGCACCTCCTGGATACGGATCACCCAAATTTCTGCCTTAAACGCCGCCAGGTGGAACCAGGCCGGCGGATGGGGCGGTCCGCCGGCCTGAGGTTGGGAGGGCGTGCTGCGGATGGAAAAGCCGTCTGAAACGCCGCCCCCCTGCGCCAGCCACCTACCTCAGCATCTGTAGCAGGGCCTGCGGCACCTGGTTGGCCTGAGTCAACATCGCGGTACCAGCCTGCAGGAGGATCTGGTTGCGCGTGAATTCAACCATCTCTGCGGCCATGTCGGCATCGCGAATTGAGCTCTGCGAAGCCGCCAGGTTCTCGTACGCAACGCCCAGAGAGTTGATGTTGCTCTGCAGTACGTTCTTTTGGAACGCACCCAGATTCGCCCTCAGGGTTGATACTTCCTCAATTGCGGCATCTATCAGCCTGATCGCATCCTGTGCCCCTTCGTAAGTTGTCACGTCGATGTCTGCCAAGGACGTTGCGGAAGTAACCAACCCTGTTGCAGTGATACCCAGTCTGTTGCTGGCCACGCTGTCGATGCTGATGGCCACGGACTCGCCAACGTTAGCACCGATCTGGAACTTTGTAGACCCCTGGTACACAGTTACCTGTGCGACGATCTGCCCGGACGCCGTAGCGGTGGTGATCTTCAGCTTCAAACCGGCTGTATTGGGATTGCCGGTGTTCCCGATCAGGTACTGACCTTGTCCGGTTGCCGCCTCACCGTTGATTGTACCAGCTACATCGGTTCCTGCGGTGCCGGTGTAGTTCGTACTGCCAATCGCACCGGAAGCGCTGATAGTCAGCGTTTGGCCGTTTCCGATACCCAGGTTGTCGGCGCCCGCGGCTCCGCTGATATTGCTCGTCACCGTGACCGAGGCGTAGGTTGAGGATCCGTACGCGGTATTGGTCCACCGTATCTTGCCGCCGTCGTCGATGCTAGCCATCACGCGGACGCCGGCCGCCTGAGCGGCAGAGTTGATCTTCTCAACAACGGTGTTCAGTGAATCTCCGACCAATAGAGCCACCGTTGTGGACTTACCCGTAACAACATCGGTGAGGGTCAGCGTTTCTGCGGTTGCAAGCAGCGCACTGCCCGTGGCATTGACACCCACCGACGCATCTGCCGAGGAGTTGGATACACCGGTAAACGTAGTCACATTAGCCGCGGTACCGGTACTACCCGCGCCAGCCATAGCCTGAACCGTCAGACTGCCGTTGGTAGCACCAAGGTACTTGCTCGTGAAAACCAGCTTGCTGCCGGCGGCATCCAGGCCCGCAGTAACGTACCTGCTGAGAACCGCGTCGGAGTTAATCCTGTTTATAACATCTTGGATCGTGTCGTTGGCGTAAACACGGATGTCAACAGGATTCCCGCCGTTAACCATTGCTCCGGAGAACCGCAGGATGCCGTAGTCGGTTCCACTGATGTTATTGTCTCCGTAATCAGCCCCAGCGGTAGCCTGCTGTACCTGGCGGCTCGTGCTGACCGCGTATGCACGGCTGGCAGCTGTATCAAGCCGCACTGCGTAGGTCCCCGCTTTGGTAGCAACGGAACCGCTTATTACCGTTACCTCGGTGTTGGTGCTCGTGCCCGTTACACCGCTGGAACCGTCAAGAAGCTTCTTGGTACCAAACGCGGTGGTAGACGCAATGCGGTTGATGCTTTCCAACGCCGACCGAATCTGGGCTTGGTCTGCAGCAAGGGTCGTGGGGTTGTTTGCACCAACGTTGCTGGCGTGCACGGCCAAATCACGCATCGACCGCAAAAGCGTGTGCACCTCGGTAAGAGCACCCTCAGCGGTCTTCACCATGTTGATGGCATCCTGCGAGTTCTTAATCGCCTGCTGGATGCCGCCCAACTGGGCACGGAGGTTCTCGGAGATAGCCAAACCTGCCGGGTCGTCCGCTGCAGTGTTTACCCGGAATCCAGAGGACAACCGCTCAATGGCTTTCGAAACCGCGCTGTCGGTTTGCGTAAGCCTGCGGTGGGCCATTAAGGCCGCATCATTGAGGTTGATACGAAGCGACATCTTCTCTCCTCCTTGAGAGTTATTAGCGGCGATTCATTCGCCGCTGCGGCTTTATGCCGCAAGAAGCTTTGACAAACCCAACTGAACGTCAAAGCTTCCTTTTTCCGTGTGTGTATATCGACCCGGAAAAATCAAACTTAATACCTGAATCTGCAAAAACAAACCCAAATTTTCGACTTTAACAAAAGACTACTCGTAGTACACCGCGCAGGCCGTCGGCGACTCCCACACAGCAACTTTGCTTACCAAAGCCCCCAAGCGCTCCTTCAACTCGTAGTAAAAATAGCGCGCCAGGTTTTCCGCTGAGGGGTTCAACTCTGTAAAAGGCGGTACCTCGTTGATAAACCTGTGGTCAAACCGCTCTGCAACCTCCTGAAGCGCCTGCTTCACCTCGCGGAAATCCACCAGCAGTCCGTCGGGAGACAGCTCCTCGCCCTTCAAGACCACCTGCACCCTGTAAGTGTGGCCGTGAAGCCTAGCACAGCTTCCCTTATAACCCCGCAGACAGTGCGCCGCATCGAAGCTGATTTCAACCTGAAGCTCGTACATTCCAAACCCGCAGAAGCCCCCTCGGCTCATCCAAAACCTGCCGGCCTTGAAGCATCAACTGCGCATACCGGTGCATGCAAAGGAAACCACAAACTCCAGAAAGCGCTCCTTATCATCCACTATCATTCTAACAGATAAAACGCGAGCTTTACGAACCGCCTCCACCGCTGACCCAGGCAGTCCCGAAGCAAGCGCCCGAACCTTTACCGCATCCTTCTCTGTGGTAACCAGCATCTCTGCGTTTGCACTCAAAACCTTTCCTGCTATCTCCACCAAGTCCTCGGGTGTGTACAGGTGGTGGTCTGGGTAGCGAATTGGAATCACCTTCGATGCTCCCATTGCCCGAAGCATCCCCTCAAAGGCCTCCGGTGCGGCAATAGAGCTGAGCGCCGCAACCCTCTTTCCGCGCACATCCCAAAGATCCACAGAGGAACCGTCATCCAAGCGCGTCATCCCAACAGGCTCGTACCAAGCCCGCCATATCGGAACGCCGGGCGCCCAACGTTCAACCTCCCTCTCGACGGCTCTAAGCCGATCGGAAGAAACCATGTTGCACCGAGTAATAACCACCGCCCCAGCCCGCCTCAGATGACTTGGCGGCTCTCTGAGCAAACCGCGCGGCAGTAGATATCCAAACCCGAAAGGTTCCGCGGCATCCAAAAGCACCACGTCCAAATCCCTTGCAAGCCGCCAATGCTGAAACCCGTCGTCCAATACCAAAACACCCGGACTGAAACCAAGCGCCAGCGCCCCGCTCGCCGCACGCTTTCTACCCGCCACCACCGGAACACCAGCCAGTGAAGAGGCCAGCAGAAAGGCTTCATCCCCGGCCGCATACGGAGGCAGTAAAACTGCGCCGCCGTCCGAAACCACCACCGCCTGGGAACTCGCCGCACCGTACCCGTGGGCCAATACAACAGGCCTCAGCCCGCGCCGATGAAGCTCACGCGCAAGCATAAGCACCATGCTCGTCTTGCCAGTGCCGCCAACGGTAAGGTTGCCAACCGATATCACCGGGCAGGGAAGTTTAACGCGGCGCAGTAAACCAACCTCGTAAAGCCCCATGTGGGCGTGAAGCGCCGCCGAATAGGCGTGGGTCAAACACAACAACAGTGACCGGATCACCCGTGCATAAAGCCTTCTATTCGCTCCGCTCAGCACAGGGAGAAGCAGGTCTCGCACCTCACGCCCCTTTACCACGAGAAAACTACCTCCAAGAAGCTTTGAACAGTTCGAAACCCTTGATAAATACCAAAAATGACCACTTGAACAGAGCAAAATGATTTGCCAACAACTAATTGAACGTCAAAACTTCTTGATGCGGCCTGCAGTTGCGCTCAGCGGCCTCGAGGATCAACTGCGCATAACGCTCGGCCGCCCCGCGGTTGGCTTCAACAAGCCCCAAGCATTTGGCGCGGAGCTCCGCAAGAAGGGCCGAGTTGCTTAAAAGCTTTGCCGCCTCCAAAGCTAGCTCTGCACCGCTGTTAATCCGAAAGCCCACTCCGGCCTCAATCGCTTGCGCAGCCGCGTCCCGTATTCCGTGCACGTACGGACCAAAGAAAACCGGCTTCCCCTGGGCAATCGGCTGGAGAATATTGTGCCCTCCTATTGGGACAAGCGTACCTCCTACAAACGCCACCGAAGCAACCGCATAAATCCGCCCCAACTCGCCCATAGTATCAAGCAAAATTACGTTCAATACCGGTTTGCCGCCTCCGCGAAGCAGTTCTGTACGCTTTGTGCAGGTATATCCAGCCCGCGCCACTAACTCCTCCACCTCTTTCACGCGCTCAAGGTGCCGCGGCGCCAGCATCAACTTCAGGTTCGGAAAGCGCTCCAGAAGAATGCGGTATGCCTCCAATATCTGCTCTTCTTCGCCGGGGCGCGTGCTTCCAGCAACCAAAACCGGTTCATCCTCCGCCAACCCCAGCGATGAGCGCAAACCCGCTACGTCTGCATCCGACAATGGAGCGGCTTCCTCATCGTACTTTGCACTGCCCATAACGCGAACCCGCTCTGAAGGCGCACCTAAGCCAACTATGCGCTCTGCGTCCCCTTCGGTTTGCATGCCCAGCGCACAAATACCGCCGAAAGCCCAACGCAGAAACGGCTTAACCAGAGCAGACCTCCTGTACCCCCTTTCCGAAATCCGCCCGCTGACAAGCACAACTGGAATACCCCTCCTCTCGGCTTCGAAGATAAAGTTCGGCCACACCTCCCCCTCCACCAGCACCACAACGTCGGGGCGAACTGCAGACAGAGCCTTGCGAACCGCCCACGGCAGATCCACTGGGAAATAAAAGGTTTGGGCAACCTGCGAACAAACTTTTGATGCCATTTCGCGCCCCGCGCGCGTTATAGTCGAAAGAAACACCAGACTCTCCGGCCTGCGGCTCAGCAAACTGCGGATAATCGGCGCCGCGGCGGCTACCTCACCGGCGGAAACCGCGTGAATCCACACGCGGGGATAACCCCGGCGCTCCACCACCTTAACCCGGCCGAAGCGCTCATCCCACCGAGCCTCCTTACCAGACAGCCCACGCAAGAGGGCGTACAACGCCCAGACAGGAGACAGCAGAAGCAGTAAGCCGTTGTAAATAAAAAACATTGGCCAAGAACCCTTTAGCTTCATGCCGGAGAAATCTGCTCGGAAAACTGCGTTCGGTACAGCCGAGCGTAGATCCCGCCCAAATCCAAAAGCTCCTCGTGCGTTCCCTCCTCCACAATCCGCCCGCCCTCCAGCACGAGTATCCGCGTGGCTCGGCGCACTGTGGACAACCTGTGCGCAATGAGAAGCGTTGTGCGCCCCTCCATAAGCTTCTCAAGGGCTTCCTGCACAACCCGCTCCGATTCAGAATCCAAAGATGATGTTGCCTCGTCTAAAATCAACACGCGCGGATTTTTCAAAATGGCCCGCGCAATAGCTATGCGCTGTCGCTCCCCTCCAGAAAGCTTAACGCCTCTCTCACCGACCACCGTGTCGTATCCGTTCGGCAGTGCCGATATAAAACCGTGCGCATTTGCCGCCTTCGCGGCCTCAATTACCTCGTCAAGTGCAGCTTCGGGTCGGCCGTAAGCGATGTTATCGCGCACAGTTCCGGCAAACAAAACGGTCTCCTGCGGCACCAAACCGATGTGCCTGCGCAAACTACTCAGCTTGATCCGCTTAATATCGCGCCCATCGAGCAGAATACAGCCTTCATCGGGATCATAGAAGCGTGGAACCAAGTTCGCTATGGTGCTTTTTCCCGCCCCAGAAGCCCCAACTAAAGCAACGCACTCACCAGGGTCGATGTGGAACGAGATGTTCTGAAGCACCGGCCGATCCCGCTCATACGAAAAGCTAACGTTCCGAAAATCAATGCGGCCGACCACTTCTGTAAGCTCAACAGCGCCCGGCAGATCCACAACATCCGGCTCTTCGTCTAAAATCTCAAACGTTCGCGAGGCCGCGTTGAGCATCTGGTTGTATGCCATCATTATGCCGCTGTACCGGCGCGCGGAAGTTGCAACCTTATCGGCGGCAAACACGAACTTGGTGAGGCCGCCTATTGTGGTAACCCCCACTCCGATGAGGTAGCTACCGTACGCAATAACAAGCGCTATGCCAAACGCACCAACCAGCTCAACAAAGGCGGGAAGTGCCGCACCAACGCGCACGCTCCTCATAATGGCCCGAAAGGCATCCATGCCCTCTTTCCGAACGCGGTGTACCTCCCGCTCCTCCGCTCCAAACGATTTTACAATGCGAACACCGTTGATTGTTTCCTGCAAAACCGTTTGTATGTCCGCAAGCCTGCTTTGAATCTGCTCCGAGGCCCGTCGTATTCGCTTCCCGGCAGATGAGATCGCCAGCAGAACCACCGGCAATGCCAATATGCTGAGCAGGCTCAACCGCCAGTTGAGGATCAGTATAAAACACACACCCCACAACATCGTCAGAAAGGTGGTGATCATCTGCAGGGCGTTTCTGGTTAACCCCTCCTGCACAACCTGAACGTCTGTGGTCAGTCGAGACATGATCTGACCCGTCTGCTGTCCCTCGTAAAACCGAAGCGACAGTTTCTGCAGGTGCGAGTAAACCTCGTTGCGCAGGTCCATAACTGCCCGCGAGCCAGCCCACCACACAAAATACTGCTGTCCAAACGAAAAAATGCCCTTTGCCGCATAAACCCCCAACAAAGCCAACAGCAGAAGCCCCAAGCCGCCTTTAACTTTGCCGGCGGCAATATCAACGGCCTGGCCGAGTATCAAAATAACGCACAGCTCCATGGCGGCCACCCCTGCGGCGCACACCAAACCAAGAGCAAAACGGCCCTTGTAGGGAAGAAGGTAAGAGAGCAGCCTTCTCCCAACTTTCTGCATCTCCGAAGCGCGCTTAGACCCGCCTAAGTTAACCACTGTCTGAACCACAGCATCTTACCCAAGAAGAGCACGCATGCCAAGAGCACAACCGCCATGGAGGAAAATTCCTTGTTCGCCGCAACCTGCCGAAAATCGAATTTTCCACTCCGCTCACCATACGGTTTGACCGAGGGAAGCCAACGCGGAACAGCATCTCGGTACCGCCGGTAAGGCTCGCCCAGCTTCTCCTCAAGATGCCGCTCTTCGGAAAGAACGGTTAGGTGGTATATAAAACCGTACTGAACAGCAACCAAAAGCCAAGCCACCCAATGCCCGCACATAGCCGCAAATCCGGACGAAATCAAAAAACTTCCGACGTAAAGCGGGTTGCGCACGTAGGCGTACGGGCCTCCAGTGGTCACCTCGGTCTCCTTATGAATGTACCCGGCGGCCCATATTCGCACAACCTGTCCCAAAACAACAAGGCACAGGCCAATGGCAAAACCAACCGGGGTTGGCTTGGCGATCGCCAGCATCACCAGCGGAACTGCCACAACCGTGAACGTGCGCCGCCGCCTAACCAATTCCATCAAATCCGAAGAGTGCTCTGGACGGCGTTTGCTGTTCATTTCGAATCCCCGGCTCCGAGTTTTGGATCGCATATAAGTTCAGCAGCTCGCGACGCGGCTCCGGGCTCACCTAAAGTCGAGCGAACCTCACGCAGTCCGCGTAACATGTCCAACAGCCTATCTCGACTGCGCAAGATTCTAATAACCTCAGAGGCTAAATTTGCAGGCGTGGCCCTTTCCTGCACAAACTCCGGGCAGATCTCGGAATCCGCTATGAGGTTTGGTAGTCCGATAAACCTCGGCAGTTTTCCGCGGCCTATAGCATACTCTGCCGCCATTGCTATCCCGGCACTGCGGTACATAATAACCATCGGTTTGCCGAGTATCGCCGCCTCTAAAGTTGCCGTGCCGGAACAGCACAGCAAAATATCAGAAGCGGCCATAACATCGTAAGCGGCCCCCACCATCACGCTTGCCGAAGCATCTCCAACTGTGAACCTCAAAACGCCGCTACCGGAAGATGTGTCTGCCTTCTTCCACCCCGACGAATATAAAAGTTTCTCCACATATGCCAAATCGGCATTTGGTGCCGCCGCCAAAATGAAGGCTGACGGCGAACAATGACTCTGTATCAGCGCGGCCGTTCTCGCAACCAGCGGCACCATGGCCGACAGCTCCGCGCGCCGACTTCCCGGCAGCAGCCCGATGACCAAAGGATCCCCTTGAATACCAGCAAGCGATAACACTTCCTCGCGGCTCCTCTGAGGGCGCACCAGGTCCAAAAGCGGATGCCCAATCCAATGCGCGTTGGCACCAACCCTCCGAAGCTCCTCCGCAGACCAAGGGAAAGGAGTCATCACAAGGTCTGTTATCCTTGCAAACTCTGGATTGGCTCTGCCGCGCCTCCAACATCCAGGCGGTATGTAGTAGCACACGGGCACTCCCTGCTTTTTGGCAAAACGGGCCACCCGAACGTTAAAGGTCCCAAAATCAACAAGAACAACCCGATGGGGACGGTTGCGAGCAATGTACCTCTTTATGCCGGACAGCGCAAAGGACAATCGGGGAATTAAGCGCACAGACTGGGTAAACCCTATGGCGCTCCAAGAACAGCTTTCATACAGAAGCTGAACCCCGGCGGCTTTTAAATGCGGGCCGCCCGCACCAACAAAACGCCACTCTGGGCAGCGGGCCTTGATCTCTACTACTAAAGCACCGGCCAGAAGATCTCCGGAAAGCTCTCCGGCAACAATAAGCAACTCTTTGCGATCGGACACCATTCACTCCTTGACCCGCCACGGATCAAGCTGGCGTCCGCGGTATCCCAAACGCGTCTGGCTGAGGAAGTTCAGCAAGTAGTCCCTTTCCTCCGACGGCTCAACCTCCGCCTCTATGGCCGACAGCGCTTGTGCCAAATTCAGTCCAGATCTATACAGCAAAATATATGCCTGTTTTATAGCGGCCCTGGTTCGCTCGTCTATTCCGGCCCTCCGCAGGCCAACACGGTTAAGCTCAAAAACCTTACACGGCCGCCCGTCGGCCATCATAAAAGGTGGGATATCGTTCACCACCTTGGAAAATCCACCAATCATGGCCAGCTTGCCGATCCGTACAAACTGGTGTATTCCAACCATCCCGCCGATCACAACCGAATCCTCCACCTGCACATGGCCGCTTATGCCCACCATATTTGCTATCATAACGTTGTTTCCAATAGTACAGTTATGCCCAATGTGGCAGTTGGCCATGAGCAGGTTCGAATTTCCAATTACGGTGCATCGATCTTCGCCGGTTGCCCTGTGGATAGTTACATACTCGCAGATCTCGTTGTCGTCCCCTATCCGAAGATAACTCCGCTCACCGCGGAATTTGCGGTCCTGAGGCGCGCCGCCGAGAACACACCCAACGCGAATGTGGCAGCGCTTTCCAATATGTGTATAAGGATGAATGACCACATGCGGCTCGAGGCGAGTGCCGTCTCCAATAACGGTGTGCGGACCTATCACGACTCCCGGCCCCACCTCTACGTCCTCGCCGAGCTGCGCTGAAGGGTCTATCTCGGCTGTAGGATGGATTTTCATCCCTAGCTTTCCTCCGGCTCTTCGTCCAACGCAGCTCTGGCCGCAGGATGGTCCACCAAAGCAAACATCATCTCCCCATCCGCAACCACTTTTCCGTTAACCCGGCCAACGGCGCGCACCTTACCGCGGGATCCGCGGGCGTCTAACATTTCCACTTCGGTTACCAAAGTATCCCCGGGCAGTACCGGATGTCGAAATCGAGTCTTATCTATACCGGTAAATACGGCCAATTTGCCCCGGTTTTCCACCATGGACAGCAGAAGTATGCCGCCTACCTGCGCCATAGCCTCCACTATCAAAACCGCCGGCATAATGGCATACCCGGGGAAATGCCCCTTGAAGAACTCCTCGTTGATTGTAACGTTCTTTATGCCGGTGGCACGCTGGCCGGGTACCAGCTCCAATATCCGATCCACCAAAAGAAACGGATATCTATGCGGAAGGATTTTCCTGATCTCCTCGATGCCCATGCATCCAGAGGCGTTCGCTTTGTTGTTCAGATAAGTCGCCATTCGACACTTCTCCAAAAGTAAAGGTTAAACACCACCAAGAAGTTTTGCCAAACAATGCCCAATTGAACGGCAAAACTTCTTGTCGCTAATCCGATGAAGACTCCCACCGCTCAATCATCCGCTATTGGCTTTGGTGAAGCTTTCAGCCGCGATTAGCCTTCCATCCGCCAACTGCCTAAACAGCCTGACGTTCAGACGGTGCCCGGAGCCAATCCCCACCAGTTCTGCTGTTAAACGCGCGCCGAGCAGGGCCGCATCCCCTACAAGATCCAAAATCTTATGCCTAACCGGCTCATTGGGCACCCTAAGCGGCTTCGAGTAAGAATCTTCATACACAACCAAAGTGTTGTCGGCACTTCCACCTCGTGCCAAGCCGGCAGAGATCAGCGCATCCACATCCTCCGCCAAGCACCACGTTCTGGCCGGAGCAATTTCGTCGGCAAAAGCATCCGCCGAAACGCGCAAACGCTCTGCCTGCCCAACCAGCATTCGACTGCCGGCATTAAGGGCAAAGTGCACGCTAAGCCCGTCACTGCCGCATTCGGGAGGCAAAGCCGCCAGTAGAGCACTGCCCTCGGCAACCCAAACCGGCTCCAACACTCGGAACTCACAGCGGTAGTCATCCAGCACAGCCAACCCCACAGCCCGAATGGCTTCAACAAACGGAAACGCACTTCCATCCAATATAGGTATTTCCGGACCTTCCACTTCCACCAAAGCAGCGTCCACACCGCAACCGTACAAAGCCGCCAGGAGGTGCTCGCAGGTGCTCACCCGCACACCATCATGTTCCAGCGCCGTACGCCTGTGAAGCTCCACAGCGTACTGCACCAGCGCCGGAATCCGAACTCGCCCCACAGCGAATTCCACTCCTCCGCTGTGCGGGTGAATCCACACCCTGCACTTCTCTCCGCTGTGAATCCCCACACCCTCAAACCGAAGCGTTTCGGCCAGCGTGCAGGCGCGATCACCCATTCCCTGGGCCCTTTTCACACTCCAGCTGTTCCTCCAAAGCCTTCAAACGGCTCTCCAAGAGCTTCACGCGGTCCAAAAGCTCCGGCAGTCTCTTTTCCGCCGCATGTATGCGCATCTGAGAAGAATGCTCACGAGCCGGATACCCTGAAACCATAACCCCCGGAGGCACATTTCCAATCACACCGGCTTGTGCGCCAATAACAGCACCCTTGCCGATAGTTCGGTGACCGTGTATCCCGGCCTGACCGGCTATAACAACATTGTCTTCAACTTTAACCGATCCACACAAGCCAACCTGACCAACGATTATGCAGTTCTTACCTATCTGGCAGTTGTGAGCAATCTGCACCAGGTTATCTATCTTCGTCCCCTGCCCTATCTTGGTCACCCCGGTCTTGGCCCTGTCTATGCAGGTGCAGGAACCTATCTCCACATCATCCTCGATCTCCACGGTTCCAAGGTGGGCCATCTTCACGTGCTTTTCTCCGTCTTTCACATACCCGAAGCCGTCACTTCCGATAACCGCTCCGCTGTGTATGCGTACGCGGTTACCAATCTTAACCCGCTCCCGAATAGTAACGTTGGGGTATATAACTGTGTTGTTACCTATCACACACTGATCCCCTATATAAACATGAGGGTATATCACCGTGCCATCACCGATGGTAACCCCGTTGCCTATCACCGTATGCGCCATCAGGGTTGCGGACGGCGATATACTGCACCCTTCTCCAATCACAGCAGTGGGATGCAGATACGGCTTCACGCTGTCAGACTGGTAAAAAAGGCTTAGGGCATCTGCAAACGCCAAGCGCGGATTCTGCACCTCCAGGCAGGGCTTGCCCTGCACCCGAACGCCCTCGGGCACAATAACTGCCGCGGCAGGGCTTTTCTCAGCTATGGGCAACCAGCTGGGATTCTCCACAAAAACAAGGTCACCAGCCTTTGCATCATCAAGGCCGGCAAGGCCGGTAATTTCTACATCTTCACCAACCACGGAGCCGTTCACAAGCTCCGCCAATTTACTGAGAGTGAACGGCATGAGGTTCTCTCCCTATTTATTTTGCAGGCGTTGTAGATGGAGCGTTCAGCTTTGCCAG
>JBMFPP010000027.1:0-13001 GCA_049969055.1 Armatimonadota bacterium
CCACCGTAGGCCTCTTCGAATTTCTGCATGAACGGAGCCGCCATTTGGCGCACGGGGCACTCCCGCTTGTAGAAGAAGAGAACAACTGGTCCGTTTTTCACCAGGTCGCTCAGGCGGTAAGTGGAGCCGTCTGTTGCTGTTAGGGCGAAGTCAGGTGCTTTGCTTCCCGGTTCCAGAGCTGCCATCTACTTCACCTCCTTTCTGTGGTGTTGATTTGCCGATGGACGCTGGGGTTAGCAGGATGTCCCGGCGTCCATCGGCTTCCTGCTGCATCAACTTTTAGCCGAAGAAGATGCGCTTTGCTGTGCCGCCTCTTTCTTTCTGGCTTTCAGTCTTTCTTCCCTCCGCTTTCTTCGGCGGCGCAGTTCACGCATGCGCTCGGTTGTCAAGTTGCTCAACCTCCTCGATCAAGATGGTGTTCGCTGTCACGGAGAATTATATCGGGGCCAAAGCAGCACCGTCAACAGCACCGAAAGTCCACAGAAGCTGGTGAGGTCTTAAGTTACCTCGAAAAAGCGTTTGCGAAGGGCTCCGCATACAGGACAGCGCTCCGGGGGCTCTCCGAGGACCGTGTGGCCGCACACGTCGCACACGTAGATTGGCTGGTTGGGCAAGTCTGTGCCGCCGGAGACCGCTTGCAGTGCCAGCTGGTACAGAGTATGGTGTGTTTCTTCAACGGCCTTGGCGTACTTGAAAGCCACTGCCGCGCCTTTGTGATCTTCTGCCTCCGCTTGAGAGAGGAATTTGGGGTACATCTCCTGGTATTCGTACCTTTCGCCCTCGATAGCGGTTTTAAGGTTTTCCTCGGTGGTTTGCACTCCGCCCATGGCGCGGAAGTGAGCGTGGGCGTGGATGGTTTCAGCCTCGGCGATGGCACGGAAGAGCTTAGCTATCATGGGAAATCCATCGGATTCCGCCCGCTTAGCGAATGCAAGGTATCGCCGGTTTGCTTGGCTTTCTCCGGCGAAAGCTTCTTTCAAGTTGTCTGAAGTTGCCATTCTGGTTGCTCCTTTGTGTGATTTCTGATGGGTTTGTTTGAGCGGGGCGGGGCAGTTAAGAAGCTTTGACGTTCAATTGTTACCCGTTGGCAAAGCTTCTTGGCGGGGCGGCTACGAGGTGTCTGAGAACAGCCGTATGCAGGCTACCTCGCCCCGTATAAACGGAAATTCGCGGATGCCCCTTAGGGCTCGGGCCATGGAGGCTTCCGGGGCCGAATGCGTAAGTATAACAACCGGCACATATTCGTCCTGCTCTTGGGTTTCGAGCTGAACCACAGAAGAGATGCTGATCTTCTCGCGCCCAAGTACGCCGGAAACCTCCGAAAGGATGCCGGGTCTATCCTGGGTGTGCATGCGAATGTAGAACCGATTTGATATCTCTTCGATGGGAACGATCTGCGCTTCGGCATCCGTGTTTATCGTGCGGTTGCAGAAATGCTCTCCCTCCATCAAGCGCAGGTCTCTTGAGAGGTCAACCAGGTCGCTTACGATTGCGCTGGCTGTTGGGAGCTGTCCGGCACCGGGTCCGTAGAACATCGTGTCGCCAACGTAACTGCCGCGCACGAAAATCGCGTTGAGTTCGTTGCGCACCGAGGCCAGCAGGTGGGAATTTGGCACCATTGTGGGATGTACTCGCAGATCCAGCTTTCCGTCAAGGCACCTGCATATGGCCAAGAGTTTTATGGAGTACCCAAAGTTTTTGGCGAAGCTTATATCGAGAGCAGTGATACCTTGTATGCCTTCAATGTAAAGATTCTCAAAGTTTACAATGCTGGATGTTGCAAGGGATGCCAGTATGGTGAGCTTGTGCGCGGCATCGACACCGCTTATATCGAGGGTTGGGTCGGCTTCGGCGAAGCCTTTCTCCTGCGCTTGTTTGAGTGCGTCTGGGAACTCCAAGCCTTCTTCGTGCATCTTTGTGAGGATGTAGTTGGACGTACCGTTCAAAATTCCGTACAGCCTTGTGATTTTGTTGGCCACGAGGCCTTCGCGCAGGCCTTTAACTATGGGAATTCCGCCGCCAACGCTGGCTTCGAAGAGGAGGTCGACTTGATGCTCTTTGGCGGCAGAGAAAAGCTCTTTGGCGCGCGTTGCGATAAGCGCTTTGTTGGCGGTAACCACGTGCTTTCGGTTGCGCAGAGCTCTGAGGATTAAACTGCCGGCTGGTTCGCAGCCGCCTATCGTTTCCACTATGATGTCGATCTCCGGGTCATCCGTAACAGAAGTGGGATTGTCCGTAAGGCGGACGTTCTGCCAATCGAGGCCTCGATCCCAGCTCCAATCTATATCTGCGGCGGCTGTAAGGTTGAACTGCACAGCTGTTCTTGATTCCAGCAAGTCGCGCTCTTGGAGTAGAATGCGCGCAACACCGGTGCCTACTGTGCCTACGCCTAAAATACCCACGTTAACCGCTTTGATAGAGCATCACTCCTTTGTTGTGAGCCCCGGCTGAAGCCGGTTCTACTAAGTGGGTCCTGCAGGATTTCTTTCGGCAGTTATTGCCGTAAAATGCGCTTTTAAGACCCGCGGAAGTGCGGTTTAGGGAACTAAGCCATTCGCCCGTGCTTTCTCGCGGCTTTAATGATAGCGCGGACGTTTTCTGCCGGCGCATAGGAGTCGATTTCACAGCCCGGCATAACCACTGCCGTGGTATGCGGAAGCGTGGCTTCTATAAACTGCTTGACCATTTCCTCTATCTCTTCCGGCGTTCCGAAGCAGGCGAGTTGGGTTGTGGGAGAATTCATGGCGCATTTGCCGTTGGCTCCCAGTAGTTTGGCGACAGATTCGAACCATTCGGGCCAAGTGATGGTTTGTGTGTAGTACGGCATATCGTACTGAACCGCCTGCACCCCTGGCAAACTTGCCACCCACTGCAAAGCCTCCGGAAGGTTGTGGCCGCATATATGCCAGAAGACGTGCGGAAAGATGGCTGCGGCCTTTTCGATGAAGATTCTGTCCACGTCGGCGAACTGGGCGAGCTGTTTTGGACCCCAAGTTCGCGCTCCTCCAAAGGCGCAGAAGAACTGGCACCCGTTTGCGGCGGCTACATCGCGGTAGAACTCAAGGGCTTCAAGGCGCTCCTGGAGCGCAAGGTTGAGGTAGTGGCGAACTTTGTCTTCTGGCTCGGTGATGGTCCATTTTACAAAGCGCTGTACTTCCACAATGGTTTCCGCGTAGTTGGTGGGGGTGGCGGCACCCACGATGATCGGGACTTGGCGGTCCATCTTCTCTTGAAACTCCAAAAGCTGAAGCATGTGAGGTGTGTAGTGGGTGACAGCGCGCGAATCGGAAGCGTATTTTTCGTAAGCTCGGGACTCGTACAGTGCTATTGCGTCGTCCAACGTTTCTGCAAGGGGCTTGAACATAACGTAGTCCTTATCCCCGCGGAGGATGAAGTGCTCGGGTCTTTTTTCGGCTGGAATGAAGTTTTCGATTTGGTGGCTTATGTCCACGTACATCCAGATTGCGTCGGTGCGGAGGTCGGCCCACGTGCGCAAGACGGCGTCGGTGGTTTTATCGACATCATTGTATATTTCCGGGTGAGTGTATCCGGCATAGGTGATCTGCCAGTAGTCCAGTTCCGGGGCAACGGGCACCATATCAGAGGGGCGGCGTTCGAAAGCGGCCTCCATGCGCTCCCAATGGGTCATCTCGCCTATAGGTTCTAGGGAGCCCTTGAGCCTTTCAACCCATTTATCAACAACTTCGCTCAATTCTGAGTCCCCCAGTGCAGTTCATTCGAAAGCTGTTTGAGGAGATTCTTTATTTTGTCAACAGCTTCCCATGCATCGTCGCTGGCATCGTCCGCTCCCATACGCCTGGCCGCTTCGGCATTTACCGAGGGGCCGCCGCAGATGATTTTCACCCTACTGCGAAAACCAGCCTTTTTCAACGCTTCAACCACATCTTTTGTATGCATAAAGGTGGACGTCATGTAGGTGCCCAGACCCACAATTTGCGGCTCGTGCTCTTCCACGGCTTTCACAAAACCCTCCGGTGAAACACCAACTCCGAGATCTATAACGTTCAACCCCGCCGCTTCGAAGATCGGGATTGCTACGTCTTTTCCCACGGTGTGTACGTCTCCATAAATCGTTCCTATCACCATTGTGCCGAGGAACTTCTGCTTCTCGGATTTGGTTATGTGGGGGCGGACGACGTTAAGACCGGCGTAGTATGCGTCGCAGGCAACCAGCACTTCGGGGATGTAAACCTCATTGCGCTTGAATTGGTCCCCGATTATCTTCATCCCTTTGGACAATCCTTCTGTGATGATCAAGTATGGGGGCAAACCGGCGTCCAGTGCCTGTTGGGCAAGAACCGGCACAGCCTTGCGGTCCAGCCGAACCACGGCGTCTGCCAGCATGTTGAGAATCTCGTTGTTAACCATGCATCAGAACTCCTCCTAAGGTTTTCATTCGCCCAGCTGATGTATAAAACCTTCTAGCGCCTTTGGGTAGGTGAAAAAAGAAAGCATCGGATGCCCGCATCCGATGCTTCCACAGTGGTTTGGTTGGCGTTTTCGCTCTAGCTTGTGAGGAAGCGGCCCAACAGCTTATCCGTGTTCAAAATGTGGTTGGTGAGCCAGTCTTTCAGCTTGTTCATTATCTGAAGGGTAAGGAGCGCTCCACCGCTTTGACACTTTTTCTGCAGTTCCATCACGTCGCGGGCAAACGAGTCGTGCACCTGTTTGTGGGCTCGGTAGGACGGATAAGAGCGTGCGACCATCAACCGCTCTTCCGTTGCAAAGTGTGTTTTGGTGTAGTCAGCGAGTTTTTTAAGTATCGACGGAAGCACGTCTCCGCCTTTTCCGTTGGACATGGCATCGTGCAGTTCGTTTACCATGTTTATCAAGGTTTTGTGCTGGTTATCTATTTCGGCAACGCCAACGCTGAACTGTTCGCTCCATTTGATCAGCGGCATTTCTTTCCTCCTGGTCTTGGTTACAGCAACAGCGCCGGCACCTCAGTTTCGGTGTGCACAGACCGGCGCGGCAGGGATGTATCCGCCTGAACGGCTTCGATGAACGGTTCTATCAGGCTTGGATCGAACTGGGTTCCGATCCCTTCTTTCAGGATGTCGAATGCGATCGGAGCCGGGCATCCGGCTCTGTAGGGTCTGTCGGTTGTTATGGCGTCGAAGGCGTCGGCTACGGCGACTACACGCGCGCTTAGCGGTATATCTTCCCCGGCCAAACCAGCGGGATAACCCTTTCCGTCCCAGCGTTCGTGGTGGTGCTTGATAATCGGCAGAAGAACCTTAGCTGATTTAAGCGGTCGGCAGATGTTAGCACCTATATCCGGGTGGCTTCTTATCTGCAGCATTTCTTCTTCGGAAAGGCGGCCTGGTTTAAGCAGAACGGCGTCTGGAATACCTATCTTGCCGATGTCGTGAAGCATGCTTCCCCAGTGAAGAGCCTGCAGTTCTTCGGGCTTCATTCCTATGGCGCGTCCCAGAAGCACAGCATAGTGACCCACGCGGCGGCTGTGGCCTCGGGTGTATGGATCTCGAGCTTCTACGGCTGTTGCAAGCGAGAAGAGCACTGCCTCCAGGTCTTCAAGTCTCTCGTTCAATTTGCTGTTGTTAACCAGAGCTTTCACCCGCGTGAGAAGCTCTACGCGGTCGTAAGGTTTGCGAATGAAGTCGTCTGCGCCTGCGGCAATGGCCGCGAGTTTATCCTCTTTGGAGCTTTGGCCCGTGATTGTTACTACCGGAGTGAGGCGCAGTTCCGGGTCGTTTTTGATTTGGCGGCAAACGGTGGTTCCGTCGGCTCCAGGCATAACCACGTCCAGCAGAACCGTATCCGGCCGAAGTCTGCGCACCATTTCGACCACCTGGCTCCCGTCAGACACGGCGGCCGTTCGGTATCCAGCCATTTGAAGCAGTTCCTGCAGGCTTTCCAATGCGATAAGGTCGTCCTCCGCGATGAGAATCAGTGCTCCGTTGCCGTTGTGGTTCTGTGTGACCTCTGCAACGGAGAGTATTGAGCGGGATTTCTTGAGAGCTTTGTTTCTGTATAAATCCTGGTCTGCTGAACGCAGTAGTGAATCGGGATCGGTTGCATCTTCTGGGTAAACTGCGAGGCCGACAGATATTGAAAGCTGTGGGGAGGTTTGGCCGGCGATTTCCGAAATTCTGTTGGCAATGTTGCGCGCGGCTTCTCTTGTTGTGTTGGGCAGTAAAATTCCAAATTCGTCTCCGCCCAACCTCGCCACTGTGTCGGTGGAGCGGACGCTGGAAGAGAGCACGGCCGCAGCTTTCACTATGGCGGAGTCGCCTGCCTCATGGCCGTCGCTGTCGTTTATTTCTTTTAAGTTGTCGAGGTCGGTAAGGATAACCGCGAGCGGTGTTCCCCTAAGTTTGGCGTTTTCCATTTCTGTGCGAAGGCGCTGGGAGAAGTAGCGTCGGTTGTAGAGCTTGGTTAAGTAGTCGTGCTCAGCTGCTTGCCTGAGCCATTCGTTTGCTTTCTGAAGCTCGGCAAGCGTTTTGTGCTTCGATCTGCATTCATAGGCGACAACCCCGCAGAAAGCCGCTACCAGCAGTATACCGCCTATTATGGAGCCAAATCGAGCTGTGTTTGGGCCTTCGGTTTGGGTTAGCACCAGAGTGAACGATGCCCCAAGTGAAGCCGCAAGGATAATGGGCAGGAAAGAGTTGTGTGGTTTGAATATAGTTGTACAGCGTAGTAAGGGTACAGTGAGGAGGAGCAGGTAACAGCTTTGGATGCCGCCGGTCAAGGCCACCAGCAGTGCCACAGCGGAGGTATCTATAAGTGTTTCAGCCAATGCTATCCGGCGTTGGTTGCGGAACAGGATATGGGCGCCCAGAAACAGCAGAGTGTACAGCACTACAGCAACCGCCACAAAGGATAGCTTGGGATTGTACTTGGGATGCCTGAGCAGGCTTGCCGCGGCAAGAAGCGCGAGGCCAAACCTGCCCAAGAGCAGCCAGAACAGATCCAGAGAGTTCTGGTAAGCAAATCCATTCTGGTGCACCCGAGACGCCGTTCGTGAAATGTTCGACAACAGCAACCTCCTTGTTCGGAAATAACAGCCTTCGTCCTGAGGCTGTGGCCACCGGGCGAGCCAGATCTCTGCGCTTACTCACTAGGTAATATACACGTTACAGCATGGATAGAAATCCTACGTTTGGGGTGATTATAAGGGGTAGTATGATGGGGGGAGGGGTTAGACAAAAGCGGACGGTTCTCACCTGCTTTCCGGATACCTGTTAAAGTCCACAATGTAGCACCACCAGTTGTTAAGCTTTCCGTCGGTTCTGCCGGGCGCCTTTGGTAGGTGGCGAAACCACCACTTGTGGTGTTCACGGATGTCGCCGCTGCCCCATTCAGAGCAGTTGACCAAGCGGCGCTTGCCGGTCAGATTCGGATAGTTCAACCAATCGTCGCAGGTGCTCCAGACGTGTTTGGTGTTGCCCCAATCGTAGTCGCGCTCGCTGTTCGGCGCGAAGTGGATGTTTCCGCACGCGGCTCTGCCCGGGGCAACCTTGTCGTAGAGGGTGAAGCGGTTCCACGCGTGGGTTTCTTTTGGTTCCCAGCTTCCGAAAACGCGGGTAAGGATAGATTCGGCTCTGTGTCCAAGGTCCTCCAGCATTTCCCCAACACCGCGCTCGTAGTTGAAGCCCATGATCACGAATATTTTCGAACAGCGGATGTTCGGTACCGGGTCGGAATTGCAGAAGTAAGCGCCGTTGCCAGCCATGGTCGATTCCCAAAAACCGGCATAAGGCATTCCGAAGAGCCACACTTCATCTATTTCTCCGTTTTCGACGCGGCGCACGATGTTGAATTTCTTTATGATGGCTTCGTAATCGACGGCATCAGGTTGATGCCAGCCTTTGCCACTGCGGAAGCATTCCATGTAAGATTGGTCAGTATAACGGAAACCGTCTTTCTTGACGGGAAACTCATCCACTTCTATGATTTTGGACACCTGGTATTGAACAAACCCTCCGCTGACTTCGCTGATGTCGTTTATATACTCGCGCAAGAGTTTTCTCGGGTCGTTCCAGCGGCATACTTCCACCAAGCGCTTTCCGCCTTCGGATTCTATGATGGGGTTGAAGATGATGACGAGAACCTTGGGCCTGAGAGGTTTTTGCCACTCGGACGGCGGTGTTTTTGTTGTTCCTTGAAGGCCGAGTGCCCCGGCCAGCACGCAGAAGCCAATGATCGCGGTTCTCACGGCCACCTCCACTTTTGAAAATATGTTAGCGCGCCGAAGCACCGGGCGCGTGCAGATAAGCCCTAGTTTGGAACAAGCTGTTAACGGAAAACCGGGCCCACATCGGCGGCGGGGCCCGGTGGAATTTCTCGGGTTGGAACCCGGAAGGTCAGATCTTCTCCGGCTTATAGCCTCCTTTGAGGTAGTCCATAATCCAGATGACACCGAAGACAACGAGCAGTACCAGCGACAAGGCCGCCACGTATCGGAATGCCATCGGCGCGGCCTGGGTTCTTGCCTGCTCAAGCAGCTGTTTGGCGCTTTCATCCGTTGCGGCCCGCTTAATGAGGTCCTGCAGTTTCACAGCGGCACCGAGGGCTTTTTGGGTGTAATTGTCGTATATGCGGCCCATGATGGGCAGTACGAACTGGATGGACAAGTTTCCGGCTGAGCCCATAAGCCCCAGGAGGAACGCGCCGCCTCTCGGGAACCGCTCTGAGCACACGCCCAACATGGTTGGCCACATGTAGCATACGCCGATATACCATATTGTGGCCGATATGAGGCCCGTTACTGGCGAGTGTGCGTAGCTAATGGCAAGAAGTCCGATGCCGGCCAGCAAAGATGACAGCCACATCAGGCCGACCGGTGAGAATTTGTGCGCCAGCGGTCCGGCGAAGTGACGGAAGATGAACATCAAAGCGCTTCCGTAAACCAGAAGCCAAATGCCCTGGAAGCCAACGGTTTTGGTGAGAATGGCATCCACCCACTGCCCCGGTCCGAGCTCCATAGCCGCTGTTAGGAACATCATGAGGAACCAAACGATGAACAGGGGCCGGAGGGCCTCTTTGAGCATCTCCTTGCCGGATACTGCGGCCTGCACGCGCTCTGTAGCTGGGAATCTTTCGCCGAAGAGCATTGCGGTGTAGATGAGGGTCGGCACCAAAATCACGGCTAACCGTATCTGCCAGTTATGAGCGAGGCCGCCGACGCCGGCAGTTCTAATGACAAGCGCAGTGACTCCGCCGATGACAAGCCCGCCGGGCCACCAGGCGTGGAGCACGTTCAGCTTGTGGGTTTTGTCGTCTCGGTAGAGCGTTGCCACCAGGGGGTTGATAACCGCCTCTACCAAACCGTGCGCCAAGCCAACAACAAACCAGCTTACGTACAGCATTGTTACGGGGGCAAGGCCGGTTATTCTAACCAGCTCCTGCGAGAAGATTACCATCAGCGTTCCCACGATGAAGCAGACGGACGCCAGACCCAACAGCCTTCCCATGCCCAAGTAGTCGCACATTGGACTTCCGATGAACACGGAGATTGCGAAGGCAAGGAATGCGGCGCCGACTGCCCACCCCACGGTTTCGCTTGGAATGCTGAACGTTCGGCCGAGGTCATCCATTACTGTCGCCCTGATGCTGAACACCATGCCGGCAGTGGTAAGGGCGATACAGCTCAGGACAAACAGGCGCATTCGGTGCTTTTCGGTGATGGTTTGGTTGTCTAAAGGCTTATTTTGTCCCAAAGCACTCCCCTCCCTATCCTATCACGGTTAGACGTTTTTGCCGGATCCCGGCTCAAAGTTATCGCCCAGCAAGCGCCTCGGCAGAGCGCTTGGCAGCACTGAACTTGTAAGCTTATGCTCCCCGAGCCGCCTGCGGTTATTTAGTTCGCTTTCCGTTCAAAGTATCCTGCCAGGTTGTTGCTGTAGGATGGCGAATAGAATGCCTTCGGGACTGTTATCGTACCTAAGCCAAAGGATGCGATTTTCAGAATCCCATTGGTGCTCGAACGCTATGCTTTGGGTGCCGTTCTTGGAGGCGGCTTTTACAGAAGCGGGCTTGTTGGGCGTCCTTACGACAGTGACGCACCTAACTCCTTTCGGCCCCACGGAGTGGAATCGGAAGATACCTTTGGATGAGCGCGCATCGTATATTCGAGATGCGGACGCCAGAACAGTTGGTTTGGATTTGGGTATGCGGTCCAGGTCCAACAGTAAAGCTCTTTCGCCCGGACGTAAAACGCGGTCTTTTACCACCGGCAGTTGTGGGTCGAAAAGATCTATGAAGCTGCCCTGCAGGCGCAGTGGAACATCGGATATGGATTCGTCCAGTACGGCGGCGATTACGTACGGGCCTCTGCGGAGCAGAAGGTAGTTCTGCTGGCGCCAGGCGGAAGCCCCGCGGGGGAGAAGTTTGTAGGCTTTGGATGCAACACTGCGCAGTTCTGCATCGCCGCCGGCTTCGGCAAATCGGTTTGGGTTGGTGTTTACTGCGACCACGTAACCTTTGCCGCATTTGGCGGTGCCCTCGGCGAAGTCTTTGGGCAAACCGAGGGTTGTCCACAGCTGTTCGGTTGGTGTGCTGTAGCTGTTGCCGTTTGTGTTCCACCACTCTCTTATTCGGTGGTACGGATCCGAATTGTCGCCTATGTACAGGAGGACGCCGCCGCTTCTCACCCACTCTGCAAGTGCTGGGTGGACGTCCGGGGTCGGCGGTTTCATAAATTCGTAGCTGAGAATGAGCATTCTATAGGGTTTTAAATATCCTTTAAGGAGTATATTTTCCAGTTGGACTGGTATCACTGGTATTCCGTGTTTCAACAGAGGCAGAGCAAGGCCGTAAAAGCCCTTCATTTGGGCGTTTGTGTCCACCGGGTCGCCGCGCTGGAACATCATAGTGTCGGATACGAGCACGCCGATATCCCTTGGGCCGCTTTCCCATCGAATGCTTCGCTGTCGCATATTGTTGAGAGTGTTGACCACGGTTAGTATCTCGGTAGCATAGGCAGGTGGTATTCTCTCTCTTCCGGTTCCGTCTTCTTTCGGATACTCGCCGCGAAAGATGCGCCCAGGCCAGGGCATAACCTCGTACCGCCAAACGTCCGGATACAGCAGTGAAGCAACTACGGTACACTCATAATTGCGTTTGTAGTCCGACCAGGTGTGGTTGGGGTTATCCTCTATTGGGTCGTGGAGGAACCACACGCGGCGGCCGGTTGCACGGACCAGGTTGTGCAGAACCCCGTATTCTAAGAAGGCTGTCTCAAAAGTTCTTTCTTTTGTTACGCCGGCGTAGCAGTTTGGTGTGCGCGCCGTGCCGGTCCAAACCTGGGCTATGTATCCATCACATCCGGGGAGGTTTACGAGACTGCTTTCCGGGCTTACAATGCCCCAGTGCGCGTAGTTCAACATGCTGTGGGTGGGCACATAGGTTCGAACATCCCGTCCGATCTGTTCGGAATACTGCTTTACGAATTGGAACACTTCCTTAAATGCGCGGTAGTACAGGTAGTACTTCAGCTTGCCAGAGCGGTACCGCGCCTCCGGGGATGAATGAGGAGGCTGCCACGGCTCTTTATAGTAATCGAGCCACTCCCTTTTAAACGCTTCGCTATAACCGCCTTCCACCCAAAATTCCGGCTCTTCAAGGTGGATTGCTTCGGCACCGGCATCGATGGCTCGCTTCACGCCGATTTTCAGATATTCTGCGAAGCTCATGGTCGGCACCATGTAGTACACATCGCCGCCGTGAGAGATTTTGGTGCCGTTTCTTCGGGTTTGGGCCTCGTCTAGGTGCTCCTTGCCGTCGAATCGGCCGTACAAGTAATCCTGGTAGCTTCCCCAAGATACGCCTGTCATAACGTGTATTATATAGCCGTGGTTGCGCCACGTTTGGATGCGGTTTGGAAGCGAGGAATCAACGCCGTAAACAATGGCTACATCGGAGCGGATATCTATATCCGGGCCGTATTGATCGTAGGATTGGAAGCAGGTGCGTTCCTCGGTTTGGGTTTTTGATTTGTACATAGCTGTGGAGGTGGCGGCCGAAACCAGCGCTGCGGTGCACAAAAAGGTGAAAAGAGAGCGGAGTCCCTTCACTGGGGCTGAGGCTCCTCCTTCTTGGCGCCGGAGAGGCGAGAGTAGTAGTCTTCGATGGCGGCTTTCAAGCCGTCTGCAGCAAGTACGGAGCAGTGAAGCTTTTGAGGCGGCAGTCCCCCGAGGGCTTTGGCTATATCATCTTTGGAGATTCTGAGGGCTTCGTCTAGGGTTTTGCCTTTGGCCATCTCTGTGAGTATGCTGGAGGAAGCTATTGCGGCGCCGCATCCCAGGGTTTGGAATTTAATGTCTTCCAAGCGGTTGTCCCGCACACGGATGGTTATCCGCATCATGTCGCCGCAGACGGGGTTGCCAACTTCGCCAACGCCGTCCGGGTTCTCAATTTCGCCCACGTTGCGAGGGTTTCTGAAATGCTCCATTACCAGCTGGCTGTACACTTGAAATACCCCCTTAAGATAGTCTTGCGGCTTTGCGGTGCCGTTGGTACCAAGGATTCATGGCGCGAAAGCGCTCAACTATTCCTGGCAGTACTTCAAGGAAGCGCTCTACATGTTCGGCGGTGTTACAGCGGCCCAATGTTATGCGCAAACTGCCGTGCGCAATTTCCGGCGGTACTCCCATGGCCAGCAGGACGTGCGACGGGTCCAGCGTTCCGGATGTGCATGCAGAGCCGGATGATACGCATATCCTCTCTTCATCCAGGGCAAGCAGCATGGCCTCTCCCTCGGCACCTTCTACGCAGACGTTTACGTTGTTCGGAAGGCGTTTGGTGGGGTGACCATTGAGCCTGGTATCGGGAATCTGCAGGATGCCTTGGATGAGGCGGTCTCTCAGGACGGTCAGCCGGCGTGCTTCTTCATCCATTTCCTCGGCGGCCAATCGGAATGCTTCTCCCATACCGACAATGGCGGGCACGTTTAGTGTGCCAGCTCTTTTCTTTTTTTCCTGTCCTCCGCCGTGAAGCAGTGGTGTGATGCGGGT
>JBMFPP010000028.1:0-12988 GCA_049969055.1 Armatimonadota bacterium
CCGTCTGAAGTCGGGGAGGAATATTTTGCCGCGCACGATCAGCTTCTTGGGCGCTACGCGCTTCACAGTGAAGTCAAACTGCACATCGTGCTGATGAACCTTTCCGTCGCCTATGTAAACCCAGCGTGGGGGCTGGGCATTCCAGTCGAAAACATATCCCGGTTGTCCGGCCCCTTTTCGGATGAAATTGATGCGCAGGAGCGTTACGTTCAGGTTGCGGCTTCGGTTGCTCCAATCCAACTGGGCGCTTTGCTCTGAGGGCAGGCGCGGCACCTTCTTCCAAACTTTGGGGCGCAAGATCGGTTGGAGAAGCCCGGGGTCTGAGAGAACAGCCTCCACCTCGCTTCTGCTGACCTTTTCGTTGCGCAAAGCGACGCCGAACCCCTCCACCAGCGCCTCTGAAACGGCCTTTTCCACCACAGCTTTGTTGTTGGGCTGGGTGAGCAGTTTGGCAACCTCTGCGGAACCAACCGCAAGGTCCAAATACCTGCCGTTGATCTGAACAGGGTTGGTCCGCCTGAGCACGGCTTTCAGTTTTGGATCTTGGATGCGCTCTAAAACTTTGGGCCAATACAGCCAGAGTGTGGCTTCGGCGACATTTTCTTCCCACTGGCGGCGCATTTCGGCTATCTGGCCGTTTTTCTCCATATAGTGTGCCAGCATCTGCTTCACGTAAGCCGGAGCCGGGTTGCCGTCGGTGCCGGGCCTTTTAGCCGCTTCTTTTGCCCAGTAAATAGCCTGATCGTAGTCCCGGGTTTTTTGGAAGTGGAGGAAAGACAGCTGGAAGTACAAGTCCCACACGTTGGAGTTTTTGCGGATGCCGTCCAGCAGGAACTTCACGCCCTCTGGGATGAGGCGCTGGTCGCCGAGGTTGTAAGCCAGGTGCCAAGCGCCGGTTGCGTAAACATCCAGCTGATGCGGATCGAGCCAAACCACAATGTAAAAGAGAGGGACGATATCGTCGTAGCGGCCGGAGTGGAAGTAATCGTCGGCGCGCACCCAAAGCAGTCCGGCGGCAACCTCTCGGAATCCAAGAAGGGCGCCTCCGAAAAGCTCCTTGGGTATTTGGGCAAGCTCCTTTGGAGTGGCTTCGGCGGTTGGATCTGGGCGGAACCACCTGCGGTCCGGATCGATGTAGCTTTGAAGCACGGCGCAGACGACTAGCATCACCAGTGCTGTGGCCAACCACAGCGGCCTAAAATCGCGGCTGACCCCGCCCACTTTAAACCTCCTTGCGCTCGAACACTATAGACGCCAAGATGAGCAGAAGCAGGGTGTAAAGTATGCCGTAAGCCGCCGTTTTGGCAACGTAGCCGGCGAAGTTTGGTATTTCGTGCATTTGCTCCGGGTGTATTAGCGGGTTGGCCATGTTGAAGTTGTTGAAGTTCGGCACAATGAGGTGGACCATCCTGGCAAGAAACTGAATAACGGGTTGTTCTTTGGCTAGGTTTGCCACGGACTTCCAATATTCTGAAAGCGTGCCGACTACGAACACGAAGAACGTGAGGGCTACGTTTATATTCTTGGTGAGAAAGATGGAGAAGAACACCGCCACTGCGCCCAACAGCACGAACTGCAGATATATCATTAACACGCCGACCAGAAGTTCGGGTTGGAATGTTTTGGCCTTGTAGGTAACAACCCCAACGAAGAAGATACCCATCAAGCCGAGGTTGAGCGCCAAGGTCAGTGCCGCCCCCAGGAACTTGCCAGCCACATAGTGGTACCGTCTAACCGGCTTAGAGAGAATGGTGTATATGGTGCGGTGCTCAATGTCCGTTGGTATGAGATCCATTCCCAAGAAGATACTCATCACCAAGCCGGCAAGCACTATAACTCCCAAGCCCATACTGCGCACAACTGTAAGCTCCACGCGGTTGCCTTGCTGGGGCGTGGTGAAGAACGCAAAAGCGTTGGAGAGGATTATCAAAATGATGGCCACAAGAAGGAACACATTCAGCACGCGCTTGCGCAGGGCCTCTCCGAATGTGTTTGTTGCAATAACCCAAGCGTTCACGTTTGATCCCCCCTGACCGTTTCGAGGAAGATGCTTTCCAGCGAACGGCGCTGAGGTGTTACAGAGATAAGGCGGACTTTTCTTTGACGCACAATATCAATCATATGGCCGATAACGTCCTCGTCGCTGTGGTAAAGCAGAAGTCTGGTTTCCTGGGGAACAGCCCGCAGTGCCAGCCTGCTCAGTTCGGCGGCCGTGCCGTCATCCGGAGACTCCACCACCATTTCGATTTCAGTACCGGCGCGCAGTTCCTCAACGTTGCCGATCTTCACCAGTTTACCTCGGTTGAGAATGGCAACTCGATCACATACCATCTCCACGTCAGAAAGCTGGTGGGAGCTTAGGAAAACGGTTTTGCCCTCCTCGCGCAGGCGAAGTATCAGGTCGCGGATATCGATGTGGGCTATCGGGTCCAAGCCGGATGTAGGCTCGTCGAAGAAGAGAAGCTTCGGGTCGTTGATGAGTGCCTGGGCAATGCCCGCGCGCTGAAGCATACCTTTGGAGAACTCCCGAAGCGGTTTGTTGTCCTTCGGCAGGCCCACCAATGTTAAGAGCTGGTCTATCTTCTTAGCCCTTTCGCCTGCGGGGATGCCGAAGAGCCTTGCGTAGAAGTCCAAAAGCTCGGCAGCGCTGAGGTGTTCGTAGAAGTAGGGGCTTTCTGGCAGGTAGCTGATCTGGTACTTAACTGAAATATCGCCGATGGGCTTTCCCAGAACCCATCCTTCTCCTTCTGTTGGGAAGATCAAACCCAGAAGCATTTTGATGGTGGTGGTTTTGCCAGCTCCGTTGGGGCCCAGAAAACCAAAGATAATACCTTCCTCCACTTCGAGGTCTAGGTGGTCAACGGCAACAACAGTGCGCTTTTGTCCGAACACCTTGTATGTTTTGGTTAGACCGTTGGTCCTGATTGCCAGGGCCATAAACGCCTCCTGAGCCGGGGTTTAGGCAGGTAAACCAAGCCGCTTGAAAGCGTGGTTTTCGTCGAGCCAGAAAGAGGGGATTGGATATACTTTGTCCCCGGCGCCGCTTCGAGTATAGCAACGGTTACGGGGAGTGTCAACCGAATATGATACCTGGTTGTACGGTTGTCATCCCTTAGACTCGGTTTCAGCGTTGGCCTTCGCCTTTAGCACCTATCTTGGTTCCTGTTGGAGAAACAGACGCTTTTCTCCCCACCGTGTTTATCGTTGCACTTGTTGGCGGGCATGACAGGCAGGCTGTGAGGAGACAAAGCACGCGGAAGAAGGATTAAAAAGGCTTGCTTGAAAAGCCCGCCGGGCGCTTCGGTTAACGACTTCTCGGTGCAAAATCACCCAGCGGGTGCGCTCTTGCGGTGCGTTTCCAGCTGTTCAACCTTAAGCCGCCGGCAGCTTCACCTTTTTGCAAAGCGCCGCCTTCCACTGTAGACTCCAGCATTTCATCCACTGTTACAAAGCGGTAGCCCTTATTCCTTAAGTATGTGATAATCGTCGGCAGAACATCGATGGTCTGCTGAATCCCGTCATGCATTAAGATGATCCCGCCGTTGCGCACACGTCCCAGCGTTCGTTCTAGTATTACATCCTCGCCTGGGTTGGCGTAGTCGCCGGGATCGTCGGTCCAAAGCACCATTGTGTGGCCCATGGCCTGCGATATCTGCGCAATTTTGGCATTGTAATCCCCGCCCGGCGGACGAAAGTACCGGGGCTGTTTTCCCAAGATGCGCTTCAGCACGGCATCGCATCGCTGGATTTCGTCGGCAATTTCTTCCTCCGAAAGCTTGGTTAGATCAACGTGGTGATAGGTGTGGTTGCCCACAACATGCCCCTTGGCCGCTTCTTCCTTCACCAAATTGGGATAGCGCCTTGCCATCATGCCCACAACAAAGAAGGTTGCTTTCACTCCATAGCGGTCCAGTATATCCAGCAGTTTAGGGGTGTAAGCCGGATGGGGACCGTCATCGAAAGTAAGCGCAATCTCCTTCCGGGTTGGATCCCCGCGGAGCAGTTTCTTCAGCACAATGCCCTGTTTTTGCTCTTCAGCATGCTGAGCTTCGATGTCGCCAACGCTTTTGTAAGAAGTTTCCCTTGCCTTTCGCAAACGCTCTCTTCGGCTTCCGGCAGTTGCCAACTGAGCTGGCGAGCTTTTAGCGGCGGTTTTGCTGTTTGCCTCGCCATTAACAATGTCAGCCGCAAAGCAAAAAGCCAGAAGAACAACCAAAAATCCGCTCACAACAAATTTCATAGTTTTCACAAACCACCTGCCTGCATTCAAAGTTAAGGGAAATGCCATCGCCCGGCGGATGCTTTTACAACCCGCAGAGCCTGTTTGGGACCCATCGGTTCCCAACCGTACTGTTGGTACAAAGCGTGCGCTCGTTGAATGAACTCTCGGGCTAACTTTGTATCGCCTTTCATAAGATAGGCGCGCCCGAGAGAAAATACCGCCAGGTTGTTGCCGGGGCACACGCTCACGCTCATCCGCAGGGCCTCCACCGAGGCGGACAGCCCCTCCAAAGTTCGGCGCGAAGCCAGTAGGCCGCCGGGAGCCCTCTCGCCCCTGTAGAACCAAAACTGCGAACGCACAAACTCGTAGTCCAAGGGGCGCACAAGCCGCGTTTGCATGCGCCGACCGTCAGCTTGTGCTCGGTAACCAATTATATATTCTCCTTCATAGATTGGAACAACATACTGATACCTGCCGGCCCGCACCAGAAGGCCTTGGTGCTTGGCAAATGGTTCCGGCTCGGATGCATCCAACAGCACATCTCTGCCGTCGGCCAGCTTCACCAGCGTTACCGCGTGCCCGTTGTTGCTTTCCTGCCCGTGCGGGTTTCGATACACCATAGTTACACCGCAGTCAACTCCGCATGCCTGAAGAACCGCGGTCAGCAGTGCGGCCTGCAGGAGACACTGGCGTTCTCCATACTTTACAACGTTGGCAAACTCAAACCCTCTGTCCAAACTGAATTTAGGTATCACAGTCTTCACGAGCCTGTGGAGCCTTCTGCACAAATCCATCTCGATCTTTGCGTGCTGATGTGCATTAACCGCAGAGCGCAGATTCTCTGCCTCTTTTTGAACTGCTTCTACTAAAGATGAACTGTGCGGGCCTCCGAAAAGCACCGGGTGCGCCGCAAATGCTTTCCACAGCCATTCGTAAAACTGCTGTACCTTTCCGTATCCACAATATTTGCACGACTCCTCAACAAGCTGATCGAACCGGGCGCTTCCAAGCGGAAATCGGTCTATTGCTTCTCGGCTGTGGTTGATGCTGTGCGGCACCGAAGACGTTCGGCCTGCACCAGTTCCATCCGCGCCGGCTTGTACCGATGCGCAGTTTGTAAAAACTAGCAGAGCAAATAAAGCGAGCGCGTAAAAACCCCTTGTCTTCATCTCGAAAAACCTTGGTTTGTTGCGTGCCAATCCCTTTGTTCAAAATTAGGGATCTGACGGCCGAAATCCTGCCTTCACAAGGCGGTGGGTCTGGGGCTGTGCATTCTGGCCTGTGAGTGTGCTGGTAAACCCAACACTTTCCCTGTCGTGTTTGACGGCAGGCAGAGGGAGTTCAAGAAAAAGTTGCATCACCTGCAGCGGCATTTTTAGAGTGAAGATATTTTTCACTATCACTGTGCTAATATTACCGCACAAAACACAGCCAGAAGCAGACATGCTTTCGACAAACAAATTGAATTTGCCGCGGCGCGTTCGCAAGAAGTTTTGGCAAACAAACTAATTGAACATCAAAACTTTTTGCGGTATATCGGGTATTACTAAAGGTGGCACGCTTGTTTGAAGCAGAAGGGTTTCCAAAGCTGCCGGGCTTTTAGGAGTTGTTGGTGCTAAAGGGCCGCGTGCTTTAGTTTCCGGCAGAGCAGGCGGTTGGGTTCTGCTTCAAACGCGTGGAAGAAGCCTTGATGTTCAATTTGCTTGCAAAAAGCTTCTTGGCTGGTTTCGAGCAAACAAGAAGTTTTGCCAACAATGCCCGATTGAACGGCAAAACCTCTTGGCAGAGAGGTCGGTAGCCTTATGGAGAGCGGCAGACCCCGTCAAGAAGTTTCGACACAAAGACCGATTGAACGTCAAAACTTCTTGGTTGTTATTTGCAACTCGTCTCAGGTGCTGGTGGCGAAGGCCATATCTGCGCTTTTGGAGGAGTACGAAGTGCTGTACTGCTTGGCGGAGGAGGCCCAAACACAGCAAAGCGGTTTTGCTTCGAGGGCGGATTTGGTAATAAGATGCGCTCCGTCCACGTACTGTCCTCTTCCGCACAGCAACTGCCGGTACCGCCTTCCCGGGGTCCCGGAGCTTTTCATTGCGCAGACCTGGTTAGAATCGGAGGATGCCGTGCGCAGTGCACATCTTTCCGGCTATATAGGTCCTGGCTGTGCACCCGGACAGGTTGCGAAAGCGGTTAAAACCCTGCTTGAGGGGGGTTTCTACTACCACCCGGGAAACACGAAGCAAGCGGCCATTGGACGGCTTTCCAAAAGGCAGGTAGAGGTGCTGTCGCTTATAGGCATTGGGCTGACCGACCAGGAGATTGCGGCGCGGCTTGGGATTGAGGAAACAACGGTGCGTCACCATCTGCAAACGCTTTACGACAAGCTTCACATTGAACGCAGGGGCGAGGCGGCGGCGCTGGCGGCTCTCGGCGGCTTAACGAAGTTTGGAGTGCATTCCAATGTGCATCGCTCAGTTCTTTAGAAGTTTTGGTGGACAAAGAATGATTAATTGAACGCCAAAAGCTCTTGTGGGATGTGCAAACGTTCTGTCGATTCGAGTAGTAGGTGTGTTTTGCAGTTCCTGGGCTGGGAGCGGCATGCTTGCTTGACATATGCGTAAATATATTTTACAATGCACGGCGATGTGTGCGTTGCCGGCATCCTGACGGCGAGCGTACTGCAGCTTGACATCAAGAAGTTTTGGCAGACAAGAAGCGATATTAGTAAATTGAACGCCAAAGCTTCTTGTCGGATAGAACCGCGGTCCCTCAGGGCAGTTCGAACTGCTGACCTACTGCGGTGCGGATTGCCCGACCCAGCGACTGCCTGCAGAAGTCCGAAAAGGGAGGGACGATGGATATCTCGACAGCCGTCGCCAAGGCTGCGGTTGCCCTTCTGCTGTTGAACAACAGCGCGCTTATAAGCGCGGGCAAAAGCAGTCAGAAGACGACAGAATCACGAGATGTCGCTAAGGCAAAGACATCGGCTTCTGAGAAGAGGCTTGTTCCAACTGGAAAGGTCCTGAGAGGGATCGCATCATGGTACGGCGGCCGTTTTCATGGTCGTCGCACTGCGTACGGAGAGCGTTTCAACCGTCACGCTATGACCCTTGCGTGCAGGCGCCTTCCGTACAATACCAGAGTGCGCATAACCAACCTGCGGAACGGGAAAACGGCCATAGGTCGTGTAAACGACTACGGTCCCCGAAGCAGACACCGGATCGCGGATCTATCCGAAGGATTGGCTAAAGTGCTGGGCGCAAAAAGCTCGGGAATAGCACCCGTCAAGATGGAAGTTCTCCGTCAGGAGTAGCCAAAAGGGAGCGGCGCACAAGAAAAAACCAAAAATGAGGCAGGCAGTCTTTCGGGAGACAGGCCGTTTGGGGCTGTCTCCCTTTTTCATTACTCTCCAGACGAGGGCCGGTTGGTTCCACCGCCTGGGTGCTGTTGCCTCCGTTGACTGCTTCGCCTCCTGCGTGGTAAACTTGCCAAAAACAGTTAAGCAGCTTGTAGGTGGAGGGTTTAATTTTGGCCATGTTGCTTGGTACACAGCGCATTAACGAGCTTGGGCACTTAGAGATCGGTGGATGCGATACGGTGGAGCTTGCAGAGCGCTTCGGCACACCGCTTTACGTTATGGATGAAGAAGAGATCAGATCTAAATGCAAGGCTTTCATTCAATCTTTTTCCAGCCGCTATCCCAAAGTGCAGATATGCTACGCAGGTAAAGCTTTCATCACCACGGCCATGTGCAAAATTGTGGAGCAGGAAGGGTTGGGGCTGGATGTGGCGTCTGGAGGGGAACTTTACACAGCCCTCAAAGCCAACTTTCCCACCGACAAAATAGTCTTCCACGGCAACTATAAAAGCAACGAAGAACTGCGGATGGCCCTCCATCACAACGTAGGCCTGATTGTGGTGGACAGCTTTTGGGAGCTGGAGTGCTTGAGTGCCCTTGTGCACGAAACCGGCAAAGAAGCAAAAATTCTGATCCGCTGTACCCCAGGCATAGATCCGCATACGCATAAACGCATCAAAACGGGGCAGGAGGACAGCAAGTTCGGCCTTGGTGTTAAGAACGGGCAGGCATTGGAAGCCGTTAAGATTGCCCTTAACACTCCAGGCATAGTCTTCAAGGGGATACACTGCCACATTGGCTCGCAGCTTCTACACCTGCACTCGTACCAAGAGGCCGTAAAGGTGATGGTGGATTTCATGGCGCGCATCCGCGGAGAAACCGGCGCAAACGTTGAGATACTGAACATCGGGGGCGGCTTGGGCATAAGGTACCTCCCGGAGCACAAACCGCCTTCAATCGAAGAGATGGCGGAGCACATTATTGATACGCTCCTGCGTCGACTGCACAAGCACCGCTTGGAACCCCCAACGTTGGGATTGGAGCCGGGCCGCTCTATTATTGGTGAGGCTGGCACCACACTTTACAGGGTTGGGCCGGTTAAGGACGTGTACATAAAAAAGGCCCCCGGTCGGCGCACCTACGTTGCAATAGACGGCGGCATGTCGGACAACCCGCGCCCACAGCTCTACGACGCCCGCTACACCTGCATGCTGGCCAACCGCGTAAACGGCACCGAGCCGCAAATAGTTACCATAGCCGGCAAGCACTGCGAGACTGATATCTTGATTCCGGATACCGAAATACTCAGGCCTGTTCCCGGTGATCTGCTGGCAGTGCTTTCCACCGGTGCGTACAACCACTCTATGGCCAGCAACTACAACCGTCTGCCGCGCCCGGCGGTTGTTCTGGTGCGCAACGGCCAGGCCGAGCTTATCGTGGAGCGCGAAACTTACGAGGACTTGGTAAGGCAGGACCGAATCCCCGAGCGGCTTGCGAACGGCGCAGACGGATAGAATGCGGGCCGCGGAGCTTCACCAGACCGCCTTAACTCCGATGCCAAAAGAGAAGTTTGCCAGGAAGATTCTAATAATAAATCGGCAAACTTCTTTTTGCTTGGCTTCGAAGGAAGTTCGTTGGAGTATGTCCAAATGTTCTACCGACGCGGGGAATAGATCGGCGTGAAGCAAGAAGTGCGGTGCGGCCCCGGCGCACTTTCGGTTTTTCGAGGAGGGTGTGCGGTGAGGTTTCCATTCCCTTGGCTGGGCTTTTTAGCGCTGATTTTTGGAGGGATTGCGGTGAGCGTAGAACAGTCAGAGGCTGTAGTGCTGGCTCGGAACGGTGCCAGCGATTACGTGATTTTAATTCCGGAGTCTGCTGGTCCGCCCGTTCGCTATGCCGCCCGTGAGCTTCAGAAGTACTTAGAGCAGATAAGCGGCGCCAAACTCCCTATTGCGGAGGGCACTGCCCCTCGGGGCAAGCCGGTTATCATTGTGGGAGAACACCCGCGCTTGAACCGGCTTGGCGTTAAGCGCACACTGAAATCTTTGGGGCCGGAGGGGTTTATCATCCGCACCAGCGGGCGCAACCTGATTCTGTGCGGCGGCGGTCCGCGCGGCACCATTTACAGCGTTTACACGTTCCTCGAGGAAGTTTTGGGCTGTCGGTGGTTTGCGCCGAGGGTGGACTACGTGCCCAAGAAGTCCGAAATCGTGCTCCAAAAGCTCAATATCCAGCAGAAACCCGCTTTCGAGTACCGGGAGCCTTTCTTCACCGAGGCGTTCGACCGCGATTGGGCCGTGAAGCTGAAAATGAACGGCAACAGCCAGCGTTTAGACGAGGAAACCGGCGGCCACGTGGTTTATGGCCCCTTTGTGCACACATTCTACTCTCTCATCCCTCCGCAGGAGTTTTTTAAAGACCATCCCGAGTACTTTTCCTTGATTAACGGAAAGCGCCAGTTCGAGGGCGGACAGCTGTGCCTAACAAACCCGGATGTTCTGCGGATATGCACTGAAAGGGTTCTGAAGTGGATGGAGGAAATGCCCCAGGCAACTATCTTTTCCGTTTCCCAGAACGACTGGTATGGGGCATGTCAGTGCGATAAATGCCAGGCTGTTGTGAAAGAAGAAGGCGCGGAGTCCGGTCTGATGCTGAGGTTCGTCAACGCCATAGCCGAGGTGACATCCAAGAAGTTTCCGGATAAGCTTATAGACACCCTCGCTTATCAATACACCGAGAAGCCTCCTCTTAAGGTGCGCCCGCACCCGAACGTGCGCGTCCGCATGTGCCCAATTGGGGCTTGTCAAGCGCATCCGTACGAGAAGTGCCCGGAAAACGCTTCCATAGTGGAAAACCTTAAGGCGTGGAGCAAAATAACCAACCAGCTTTACATATGGCACTACAACACCAACTTCGCGCATTATCTGCTTCCGTTCCCGGATTTCGACGAGCTTGCCGCCGATATCGAAATGTACCACAGGCACGGCGTGAAGGGCATGTTTATGCAGGGGGCTTACGCGCCCGGCGGTGGCGGCGAGTTTGCAGTTATGCGCTCTTACATGATGGCCAAACTGCTTTGGAACCCAAAGGCCGACGCCCGCGCAATTCTGGACGAGTTCATGCAGGGCTACTACGGGAAAGCGGCTCCTGCCATTAAACGCTATTTCGACAGGCTCCACCGAAAAGTCCGCGAAGAGAACATTCACTTCCGCATCTTCGACCCGCCTACGGTTGGCTACCTCACCCCGGATGTTATTGCCGCTTCGGACAGGGATTTCGATGAAGCCGAACGCCTTGCCGCCGACGATCCTGTAATACTTGACCGCGTACAGCAGGCCCGCCTCTCTTTGGATTACGTCCACCTAACAAGAGACGATCCGAAAACCCACAAACAGGAACTGCTCGCCCTGCTTGAGAGGTTCGAACAGCGCCTCAATAAGTATGGAATAACCCGAATCAGCGAGTGGCGTCCCAAGGAGGAAGATCTCAAACGTTTGCGCGAGAGGATCGAAGGAGGAGGCTGAGCTGGAGAAAAAGCTATGCCCGCCGCGGGGGAGGCGCGGCGGGCTATCGCGGAAGGAAGAGAGGAGGTTTTGAGCTACTTTTTAGTTACCCATTGTTAAGCTGTCCTAAACATTGCCTCTGCCCCTGAAAGGAGGCCGATGTGAATTCCTTGGAAGCAATCTGCAAGCGCCTTCGTTCGCACTTCGAGGTCAGAAATCAAGCCCGCGAAAAAGTTCTGGCCCTCTCGCGCGAAGTGGTGCGCACCTCAGCAAACGCGATTCGGCATGTGCACAGAGGCGAAATAGAGGCCGCCCGCGCCATGCTGAACGAAGCCGGCGCCGCCATCAAGCAGATAAAAGAGATAGCGGCCGACTACGGCGACATCCTCTACGCCGGATATGTTCACGATGCCGAAAAGGAATATGCCGAGGCCGCCTGCGTGCTTTCGCTTATACAGGAAGAACTGCTTCCGGAGCCGGAGGAGCTTGGAGTGGAGTTCACTGCTTACCTAAACGGCCTCGGTGAAGCGGTGGGAGAACTTCGGCGTCACATTTTGGACAAAATCCGGTTAGGGGAGATCCTGGATGCAGAGCGCAAACTTCAGATGGCGGACGATATCTATTATAATCTTATTGTATTCGATTATCCGGAGGCGCTGACCGCCGGACTCCGCCGCACAACTGATGCTATGCGAAGCCTCCTAGAGCGAACCAGGGGCGACGTAACCAATGCATTGAGACAACTGCGTTTGGAACAGGCCCTCGAGGCGGTAAGCAAGGAGAAGTTTGGTGACGCTTGAGGAGATATCTCCCCGATCATGGTTGAAATAAAGGTTTTGGATGTACCCGTTATCCTTCCAAACGGATATGAATGCGAGCGCTGTGTAGACAGACTGCGCGGCTCCCTCTTGGAGGTGTATGGAGTCAAATCTGTGAAGTTGGACCCCGGTTCAGCAAAACTTACCCTCGAATACGATCCCAATCTGGTAACGCTGGACGCGGTTGAGCGCCGCGCCCGCGAAATAGGCGTGGAGCTTGAGGAGAAAATCGTCCACCACACAATGCCGCTGGCGGGCATGGACTGCCCAGACTGCGCCCTGAAGATCGAGCGCGCCGTAACAAACCTGCCCGGCGTGCTTTCTGTTCAGGTGAGCTTTCCTGCGTCCAGAATGCTGATAGAATACGATCCCAGCCTAACCTCGCCGAGCGAGGTGGCGCGGCATCTGCGCGCCTTGGGATACGCCGCGGCCGAAGCCGAAAAGCCGAAGAAGGCTTCCATCTTTTGGCAGAAGAACAAACTTTGGATATCCACCGCTGTGTCTGGGGCCGCGCTGGCGGCCGGATTGGCGGCTTCGCACTTCGGGGCCTCCGAAGCCGCCGTGCAGTTCTGCTTCGCCTTTTCAATAGCGGCGGGCGGCTACTACATGGCGCGAAGTGCTGTCGCTTCTCTTATTACCGCGTCCTTCGATACCAACTTTCTGATGCTTTTGGCCGTTATCGGCGCTGTTGCCATCGGGCAGTGGACTGAAGGCGCAATGGTGGTGTTCTTGTTTTCACTCGGGAACACCCTGGAGGTTTACACAACGGATCGTACGCGTGCCTCGATACGCAGTCTCTTGCGGCTTTCTCCGGAAACAGCTCTGGTTTTGAAAGACGGCACCGAGATTCAGGTACCAACGTCCCGGGTGGCCGTTGGAGATATCGTGCTGGTGAAGCCTGGTGCGCGGATACCGGTGGACGGCAGGGTGACGCAGGGGACTTCGGTGGTGGATCAGAGCCCGATTACCGGCGAATCGGTGCCGGCGGAAAAAGGCCCCGGCGACGAGGTGTTTGCCGGAAGCATCAATCTATCCGGGGCGCTTCAGGTGGAGGCGCTGAAACCGGCGGGTGAAACAGCGCTTGCAAGGA